>JAYSCF010000005.1:0-24319 GCA_041915005.1 Novosphingobium sp. | reverse complement strand
AGAAGGCGCCAAGACCCTGGCCCCCTCGATCGACCTCGTCGGCAAGATCTGATACTGTTTGAAAGCCTTCGGGCTTTAAAAGTGAGGTGGCCGGGTAACTGCGACCCGCCCGGCCACCTCGCCCCCTTTTTTCCAAAATTCGGTATAGTTTCGATTAACCCGGGCAAGCCTGCCCGCGGCGAGCGAAGCTTTGCGTCCCAAGGAACCGATCATGCTTGATGAAGCGACCACCACCCAGCTCAATACCTATCTCGGCAATCTGCGCCGCCCGATCGAGCTGGTCGCCAGTCTCGATGATAGCGCCGCCTCGGCCGAGATGCGCGAACTGGTCAGCGCGATCGCCGCGCAATCGGACCTGGTCAGCGCGCGCTTCGATGGAGCTGACCCGCGCCGCCCGTCTTTCGCGATCCGCGCCGATGAAGGCCGCGCCGAAGCCGTCTTTGCCGGGCTGCCGATGGGGCATGAATTCACCTCGCTGATCCTTGCGCTGCTGCACGTCGGCGGCCACCCGCCCAAGGAAGAGGCTGACCTGCTCGACGCGGTCCGCGCGCTTGACGGCGAATTCCACTTCGAAACGTTCTTCTCGCTGTCGTGCCAGAACTGCCCCGATGTCGTGCAGGCGCTCAACATCATGGCCGCGCTCAACCCCAAGGTCAGCCACGTCGCGATCGACGGCGCGCTGTTCCAGGACGAGGTCGAGCGCCGCCAGGTGATGGCCGTGCCGATGGTGTTCCTCAACGGCCAGCCGTTTGGCCAGGGGCGGATGGACCTGGCCCAGATCATGGCCAAGCTCGATACCGGCGCCACCGCCCGCGCGGCTGAAAAGATCGCCGCGATGGAACCGTTCGACGTGTTGGTGGTCGGCGGCGGCCCGGCGGGCGCCGCGGCGGCGATCTATGCCGCGCGCAAGGGCATCCGCACCGGCGTTGCCGCCGAGCGGTTCGGCGGCCAGGTGCTCGACACGATGGGGATCGAGAACTTCATTTCGGTGCCTCATACCGAAGGGCCGAAGCTGGCCGCGCACCTCGAACAGCACGTGCGCGAATACGAGGTCGAGGTGATGAACCTCCAGACCGCGACCGCGCTGGTCCCGGCCAGCGCGCCAGGGGGCCTGCACGAAATCCAGCTGGCCGGCGGCGCCAGTCTCAAGGCCAAGGCCGTGATCCTCTCCACCGGCGCGCGCTGGCGGCAGATGGGCGTGCCGGGCGAGGACGAATACCGCAACAAGGGCGTGGCCTATTGCCCGCACTGCGATGGCCCGCTGTTCAAGGGCAAGCGCACCGCGGTGATCGGCGGCGGCAATTCGGGCGTCGAAGCCGCGATCGACCTCGCCGGAATCGTTGCCCATGTCACCCTGATCGAATTCGATGCCCAGCTGCGCGCCGATGCCGTGCTGCAGGACAAGCTGCGCAGCCTGCCCAATGTCACGGTGATCACTTCGGCGCTCACCACCGAAGTGCTGGGCGATGGCAGCAAGGTGACGGGCCTGCGCTACAAGGACCGCACCAGCGAGGCGGAACACACGATCGACCTTGAAGGGATCTTCGTCCAGATCGGGCTGGTGCCGAACACCGAATGGCTCAAGGGCGCGATCGCCCTTTCCCCGCGCGGCGAGATCGAGATCAACGCCAGCGGCGCCACCAGCGTGCCGGGGGTGTTTGCCGCCGGCGATGCCACCACCGTGCCTTACAAGCAGATCGTGATCGCAATGGGCGAAGGCGCCAAGGCCTCGCTCGCGGCCTTCGACTATCTCATCCGCAACTAGACAACAGACTGAAATCGCACGCATCGGCCGGGGATAGCGCCGCCCCGACCCTTGCCCTGCGCGCGGCGCGCGGCAAGCGTGCAGCCATGCTGGAACGCCTCTCCCGCCCGCTGGCCCTGGCCTTGGCCACGCTGCTGATCGCAGCCTGCGCCTGGTGCCTGACCGCGCCGGCCAAGGCCCCCGCGCCCGCGCCCGGCAATCCCTACACCGACCTGATGCTCTACCGCGACGTGGTCGAGGCGGTGCGCGGCGGCACGCCCTATCATCAGGCCGCAGCCGAGTTACAGCGCGCGCACGGCTATCCCACCCGCCCGTTCGTCACCATGCGCGAACCGACGCTGTATGTGGCCGCCGCGCGGCTCGGCTGGGATGGCCTGCGCTACGGCGCGCTGGTGCTCGTGCTGGCCAATATTGCCGCGTGGACCGCCGCCCTGCCCGGCGTGCTTGGACGCGCCGAGCGGCTGGGCGTGGCAGCAGCGATCGCCCTGGGCAGCGCGGCGATTGCTTCACCGCCGCTTTTGGCAGCCAGCGAGCTGTGGTGCGGGCTGCTGCTCTCGCTCGCGCTGGCGTTGCGGCTGGCTTGGCGCGAGACCTGGTGGCCGGTGCTTGCCGCCGTCGCGCTGGCATTGGCGATCCGCGAACTGGCGCTGCCCTTCGCGCTGCTTGCCGCGGCATGGGCCGGCTGGGAGCGGCGCTGGCGCGAACTGGCGGCCTGGGCTGTGCTGCTGGCGCTGTTTGCGGTGGGGCTTGGCGCCCACGCCGCCGCTGAACTGGCGCAGGTCCGCCTGGGCGACCTTGTCTCTCCCGGCTGGAGCGGCGGACAGGGGCCGCGCGGGTTCCTGATGGCGATCGCCTATACCTCGCTGTGGCAGCAGCTCTGGCCGCCACTGGCGCTGCTGCTGGCCCTGCTCCCCACGCTCGGCTGGGCAGCGCTGGCGGGGCGCGGCGGCGCATTCGCCCAGTTGCTGCTAGGCGGCTATGCCCTGATGATCGCGCTGTTCGCGCGGGCGGACAATTTCTACTGGGGGTTCCTGGTCATGCCGGCGTGGTTTGCCGGCTATGCCCTGATCCCGCGCGCGGCCGTGCAGCTGTGGCGGGCGATCAGTTCGCGCCCCCGCTGATCGCGCCCGGCTCGTTCGCCACCACCTGCAGCACTGCGGTCCAGGCCGCGACGTTCTGCTCGATATCGGCCGGATCGACCTTGTCGAGCGTATCGTCGGGCGTGTGGTGGAGATCGAAATAGCGCGTGCCGTCCTGATCGAGATCGACCACGGCCAGCTTCTGCGCCGCGATCACCGGTTCGACATCGGTGCCCCCGCCCGCCGGATCGCGCGCCGCCACGATCCCCATCGGGGCCAGCGCCGCCTTGACCCGTTCGCCCAGTGCCTTGTTGGCCTCGGCAAAGTTGACCTTCACCCGCCACACCCGGCCGGCGCCAAAATCGCTTTCCATCGCCAGCGCGTGGGGTTCGGCGGCGTGGGCCTTGGCATAGGCATCGCCGCCATATCCGCCCAGTTCCTCGCTGCCGGCCCAGAGCACGCGGATCGTGCGCAGCGTCTTGCCCGCGCCCTGCGCGCGCAGCGCCGCCGCGGTCACGATGGCGCAGCCCGCCGCATCGTCGATCGCACCGGTGCCCAGATCCCAGCTATCAAGGTGGCAGCCCAGCAGCACCGGCGCCAGTGCGGGATCGCGCCCCGGAAGCTCCGCCACGACATTGCCCGAAGGCAGGCCCGCCTGCGGATGGCTGTCGATCGACAGCGCGAGGGTCATCGGCTTGCCGGTGGCGGCAATGCGGGCGATCAGCGCGGCATCGGGCGCGGAGACGGCGGCGGCCGGAATCTGGCGCGCCCCTTCGCCCCAGCTGGTCACGCCGGTGTGGGGATCGCGGTTGTGATCGGTACCGACCGAGCGGATCACGATCGCCGCCGCGCCCTTGGCCGAGGCAATCGTCGGCCCCTGGCGCCGCACCTGACCATAGGGGCCATAGCCCGAGCCATCCTGGTTGGCGCGCATCGCATGATCGACAAAGGCGATCTTGCCCTTGAGCGAGCCTTCCGGCGCGGCTTTCAGCGCATCAAGCGTGGCGAAATAGACCAGCGGCGCGCTGAGCCCGCCCTTGGGGGTGGGCGCGCTGTAACCCAGCGCGGTAACGTGGAGCGCCTGGGGATAGGGCGCGGTCAGGCTGGCGCTTTCGGCCCCGCGCACGAAGCCGAGGATCGGGAACGGTTCGACCCGCACATTGGTGAAGCCGAGCGCCGCCAGCCGCGCCGCGCCCCATTCGCGTGCCGCCGCCTCGCGCGGAGAACCGGCCAACCGCTGGCCCACCTCGGTGGTGAGATCGGCCAGGATCGACCAGGCGACTGGATCCGGCTGTGCTTCGGCATGGGCCGCGGCGGGGAAAACGAGGGCGGAAAGCGCAGCAGCGCAGATCAGGTTTCGCATGGGAACGCTGGGTAACTTGCCAACCAGCGCCTGCCAAGCCTCTTGGGCCAAGCGATGCTTGCCCCGTCCGCCCCCGCCCTGTAGAGGGCGCGGGAAATCTCCATTTTTGCCAATTCCCAAGAGGACCCCCGATGGCCGCCCAATACGCCTATGTCATGAAGGGCATGACCAAGACCTTCCCCGGCGCGCCCAAGCCGGTGCTGAACAACATCAACCTGCAGTTCTACCAGGGTGCCAAGATCGGCATCGTCGGCCCGAACGGCGTCGGCAAGTCCACCCTGATCAAGATCATGGCCGGCATCGATACCGATTTCACGGGCGAAGCCTGGCCGGGTGAGAACATCACCGTCGGCTATCTGGAACAGGAGCCCGAACTGGACACCAGCAAGACCGTGCTGGAAAACGTCAAGGACGGCGCGCGCGCCACGGCCGACCTGGTCGATCGCTTCAACGAGATTTCGAACATCATGGCCGATCCGCCGGAAGACGCGGACTTCGACGCCCTGATGGAGGAAATGGGCACCCTGCAGGAAAAGATCGACGCGGTGGACGGCTGGACACTCGACAACCAGCTGGAAATCGCGATGGAAGCGCTGCGCTGCCCGCCGGGCGACTGGGCGGTGGACAACCTGTCGGGCGGTGAAAAGCGCCGCATCGCGCTGACCCGCCTGCTGATCCAGAAGCCGGACATCCTGCTGCTCGACGAACCGACCAACCACCTCGATGCCGAAAGCGTCGAATGGCTGGAAAACCACCTCAAGGAATATGCGGGTGCGGTGCTGATGATCACCCACGACCGCTACTTCCTCGACAACGTGGTCGGCTGGATCCTCGAGCTCGATCGCGGTCGCTATTTCCCGTACGAAGGCAATTACTCGACCTACCTGGAAAAGAAGGCCAAGCGCCTTGAGCAGGAAGATCGCGAGGAAAGCGGCAAGCAGAAGGCGCTGCAGCGCGAACTGGAGTGGATCCGGCAGACCCCGGCCGCGCGCCAGACCAAGTCCAAGGCCCGTATCCGCAAGTTCGAGGAACTGCAGAACGCGCAGGACAACCGCCCGATCGGCAAGGCCCAGATCGTCATCCAGGTGCCCGAGCGCCTCGGCGGCAAGGTGATCGAGGTGAAGAACATCTCGAAGGCCTACGGCGACAAGCTGTTGTTCGAAGACCTCTCGTTCATGCTGCCGCCGGGCGGCATCGTTGGCGTGATCGGGCCGAACGGCGCGGGCAAGTCCACCCTGTTCAAGATCCTGACCGGCAAGGAAACGCCCGACAGCGGCGCGGTGGAAATCGGTTCGACCGTGCACCTGGGCTATGTCGACCAGAGCCGCGATGCGCTGAACCCCAAGAACAACGTCTGGGAAGAAATCTCCGACGGGCTCGACTACATGGTGGTCAACAAGCAGGACATGAGCACGCGGGCCTATGTCGGCGCGTTCAACTTCAAGGGCGCCGACCAGCAGAAGAACGTCGGCAAGCTTTCGGGCGGTGAACGCAACCGCGTCCACATGGCCAAGATGCTGAAGGCCGGCGGCAACGTGCTGCTGCTCGACGAACCGACCAACGACCTTGACGTCGAAACGCTGGCGGCGCTGGAAGACGCAATCGAAAACTTCGCCGGTTGCGCCGTGGTCATCTCGCACGACCGCTTCTTCCTCGACCGTCTGGCGACGCACATCCTGGCCTTCGAAGGCAACAGCCACGTCGAATGGTTCGAAGGCAACTTCGCGGCCTATGAAGAAGACAAGCGCCGCCGCCTGGGCGATGCGGCCGATCGCCCGACCGCGCTGTCCTACAAGAAGCTGACGCGCTGATAGCCGCTTCGGCGCGAAGATGAACGGCAGGCCTACCGGCCGGTTCACCTTCGCGTCAGCGCGAATCGCCTAAACCTCCATCCATGGTCGCCGCCGCGGGTGCGGCGCGGTGGATGGTGTGTCGGCGCTGGGCGTGGAGAACCAAGCCAAGCCCGGCCGGCGCCCCGCGGTGGGTCTTGTCGCCGCCAGTGCCGCCGCACCGCAGGGCGAACACCTTGGCGGGGATCGCCCCGGCCGGGGCGAACGCGGCGATCGCGGCGGCTGGCAGCCGCGCGGCGATGCCGGTCAGCAGCAGGCTCAGCAGCAGCGTCCGCAGCGCAGTTGGGCACCCCCCGTTGCCCAGCCGCAAGCTGCCCCCGCCCCTGCGCCGGTCCAATCTACCCGCAACTGGAGCCGCAGCGACACCCCGCCCAGCGGCGGGCGCAACTGGAGCGATGCGGACAACCGCCGGGGCAATGCCGCGCCCGGGGTCAACTGGACCGAAGCCGCCGGCCGCGACCGCCAGCAAGCGGGCCGTGACCGCGATCAGGATCGCGACGGCGGACGCGACCGGGACCGCGATCGCAACTGGAACGGCGATCGCCGCGGCTCGGGCGGGTATGATCGCGACTATCGCCGCGATGGCCGCGACAACGATCACCGATACGATCGCGACAACCGCCGAGCCGACAACCGCTGGGATCGCCAATGGCGCGGCAACAGCCGCTACAACTGGCAAAGCTATCGCCGCGGCCACCCCGAAACCTTCCGGCTGGGGGCCTATTACGCGCCCTACCGCGGCTATTCCTATCGCCGGCTGAGCATCGGGTTCTACCTCGATGGGCTGTTCTTTGGCAGCCGCTACTGGATCGCCGATCCGTGGCAGTATCGCCTGCCTGATGTTTACGGCCCCTACCGCTGGGTGCGCTACTATGACGATGCGCTGCTGGTGAACACCTATACCGGCGAAGTGGTCGACGTGATCTACGACGTGTTCTGGTAAGACGCGCCCCTTGCGCAAACAGCAACGGCCCCCGCATCGCTGCGGGGGCCGTTCTGATTCCAGCCGGAAATCGGCGCGTGGTTACTTGATGAACGGCACCATCCGGCGCAGCGTGCCATCCTTGTCGATGTGCGCATGCTTGAGCGCCGCGGCAACATGCAGCACGAACAGCGCGATCATCAGGTTGGCGAAAACTTCGTGGAGTTCGTGGAACAGGCCAACCGTGGGCTTGTCCGATCCCACCGGCAGCGCCGGCACGTCGATCAGGCCGAACAGGCTGGTGGGCGCGCCGTGGCTGAAGCCGGAAACCATTGCCCAGCCGGCCAGCGGGACCGCCAGCATCAGGAAGTAGAAGCCCAGGTGGGTCAGCTTGGCCAAGGCCACTTCCCACGTCTTGAGCGTTTCGAGCATCGGCGGCGCCTTGTGCGTGAGGCGCCAGACGATCCGCACCACCGTGAGCGCGAGGATGATCAGGCCAAAGGCCTTGTGATAGCCCATCAGCTCCATCTTTTCAGCCTTGGGCAGGTCTTCCGACACCCAGGCACCAATGACATTGCCGGCCAGCAACAAGGCGATCAGCCAGTGCAGGAAGATGGAACCACGCGCATAGCGATCGGATTGGGTGCTGTTCGTATTCATGGCTGACGAACTTAACAGCCAAGCAGCCCGCCGCAAGCAGGAATCGGCTTGCCCTTGGCGGCAGGAACGATAGTCAGGGCCGGATGATCGCCCAGTATCCGCCCTGCCCAAACCCCGACAAAGGCGCGCTTTTGCGGGTAGGCGAACAGGTTCGCGAGCGGCTGGCGCGCGATCCGCTGGTGCAGCGCCTGCCGGCCGACCAGGCCGAACTCTGGGCCGTGGCCGATTTCGTCAACGCCGATGAACAGGCCCGGTTGATCGCCCTGATCGACAGCACGGCCGAGCCTTCGCGGGTGCTCGATCACGGCTATACCCAGGCCTGGCGCACCAGTTATTCGGGCGATGTCGATCGCACCGATCCCTTCGTCATGATGATCGAACGGCGGATCGACGACCTGCTGGGGATCGCCCACGAATGGGGCGAAACCATGCAGGGGCAGCGCTATCTGCCGGGCCAGGAATTTCGCGAGCACATGGATTGGTTCTGGACCAAGGCGCCCTATTGGAAGACCGAATCCCGGCGCGGCGGGCAGCGTTCGATCACCGCGATGATCTACCTCAACACGGTGGAGGAAGGCGGCGCCACCGAGTTCAAGAACCTTGGCCTGTCGATCCCCCCGCAAAGCGGCGCGCTGATCATCTGGAACAACGCCACGCCCGAGGGCGATCTCAACCCCTATACGCTCCACGCAGGCACTCCGGTGGTGCGTGGCGCCAAATACGTCATCACCAAATGGTACCGCACCCGGCAGTGGGGATAGAGCATTGATTTTCAGAACAATTACCCAAACCGCCCTGCTTGGCGCACTGCTGGCGGGTGGCTGTGCCCCGGCCATGGCGGCGGCCCCGCGCGCGGCCATGGCCCCGGCGGCAAGCGAAGATGACCGGCTGATGGCGCTGCTGCGCGATGACGAGGCGCGTGAACAGGCGCTCGATCCGTTTGGCATGCTGTTCCGCACCGGCCAGTCCGACCCGGCCCTGATGCGGCAAGTGTTCACCGACAATCCATCGCGCGCGATGCGCCGGTCTGCCGAGAAGAGCCAGGCGGCCCTGCGCCGGATCGACCGTGCCCGGTTGAGCGCGGAGCGCCAGATTTCCTACGACGTCTTCGCCTATGACAAGCGCGAGGAACTGTTCTGGCTCCAGCCCGATATGCAGGCCCTGACCGACGTCATGCCGCTGGATCATTTCAGCGGGCTGCACGTGCAGTTCCCGGCGCTGATGGCCAAGGACGGCGTGGCGCACTACACGTCCAGCGCCGACTATGCCAATGCCCTGGCGGTCGACCGGGCCTTTGCCGTGGTGCTGGACAATGCCGTGGTCCGCTTTCGCCAGGGGCTGGCCAGCGGCGTGGTCGTCAGCCAGCTGACCACCCGCAACATGATCGCCCAGATCGATAGCCTGCTGGCCCAGCCGCCCGAGGATTCACCGTTCTATTCGCCGGTCCGCGCGTTCCCCGATGCGGTTCCCCTGGCCGAGCGCCCGCGCCTCCAGAAGGCCTGGCTCGCCGCGATCCAGGACGAGATCTATCCCGCCTATCGCCGGCTGCGCGCTTTCCTCAACGACGAATACCTGCCCGCCGCCCATGCCCAGGACGGGATCCTTGCGGTCAAGGGCGGCCCCGGGCTGTACCGCCACATGATCGAACAGCAGACCACCGAGGCGCTCGATCCCGAGGCGGTTCACCAACTGGGCCTGTCCGAAGTGGCCCGGATCCAGCGCGACATGGACACCGTGCGGGGAGAACTGGGGTTCAGCGCGGGCGATCTGCGCAGCTTCTTCGACACCATGCGTTCCGATCCGCGCTTCCACCCCAAGACCCGCGAAGACCTTGCCAATGGATTTTCGGCAGTCGGCAAGGCGGTCGATGCACAGGTGCCGCGCTTCTTCAACCACGTTCCCAAGACCCCGCTGCTGATCCAGACCTATCCCGCCTACCGCGAGAAATACGAAGCGGGCGGCAGCTACAACCAGGGCAGCCCCGATGGTTCGCGTCCGGGCACGTTCTTCTACAACAGCTATGACCTGCCCAGCCGCTATCTGACCGGGATCACCACGCTTTACCTGCACGAAGGCGCGCCGGGGCATCACTTCCAGATCAGCCTTGCCCAGGAAAACACCGCCCTGCCCGATTTCCAGCGGTTCGGCGGCAACAACGCCTATGTCGAAGGCTGGGCGCTCTACGCCGAAACGCTGGGCTACGAGATGGGCTTCTACAAGGATCCGATGCAGCACTGGGGCACGCTCGACGACGAGATGCTGCGCGCGATGCGGCTGGTGGTCGACACCGGAATCCACTTCAAGGGCTGGAGCCGTGACCAGGCGATCGACTACATGCTCGCCAATTCAGGCATGGGCCGCAGCGACGCCACTGCCGAGGTTGAACGCTATATCGCCTGGCCGGCCCAGGCGCTGGGCTACAAGATCGGCGCGCTGACCATCCAGCGCCTGCGCAAGAAGGCCGAGACCGAGCTTGGCGCCCGGTTCGACATTCGCGCCTTCCACGATCAGGTGCTGATGAGCGGCGCACTGCCGCTGCCGATCCTCGAGGCCAAGATCGACCGCTGGATTGCCAGCCAGAACGGACCAGCAAAATGACCATGTCGCGCCATGCCCTGTCTGCCGCCCTCGCGCTGGCCGCGGTGTCCCAAGCCGCCCATGCCACCCCGGCCCAGCCGCTGCCGATCACCGATGGGGTCAGCCAGGTCCGCCATCCCGCCTGGGCGCGATCGGCCACGATCTATGAAGTGAACATCCGGCAATACACGCCCGAAGGCACCTTCCGCGCGTTCGAACCGCACCTGCCGCGGCTGCGCAAGATGGGGGTCGACGTGCTGTGGATCATGCCGATCAACCCGATCAGCAAGGCCATGCGCAAGGGCTCGCTCGGCAGCTATTATGCGGTGAGCGACTATTACGCCGTGAACCCGGAATATGGAAATCTAGCCGATTTCCAGCACCTGGTGAACACCGCACACAAGCTGGGCTTCAAGGTCATCCTCGATTGGGTGGCCAACCATACGGGCTGGGACCATGTCTGGACCCAGCAGCACCCCGATTGGTACAAGCGCAATGCCAAGGGTGAACTCGAAGGCTATCACTATACCGATCTCAGCGATCATCACGAAGAGGTCTGGGCCGACGTGATCGGGCTGGACTATGCCAAGCCAGCCGTGCGCGACGCGATGATCAAGGCGATGGGATACTGGGTCAGGACCGCCGACATCGACGGCTTCCGCTGCGACGTGGCCTGGACCCTGCCAGTCGAATTCTGGGACGAAGCCCGCGCGCGGCTCGACCGGATCAAGCCGATGTTCATGCTGGCCGAGGCCGACACCCCGGAAATGCAGCTTCGCGCCTTCGACATGACCTATGACTGGGGGCTCTATCACCTGCTGATCAAGGTTGCCCGCGGCGAGGCCGATGCCCGCGATCTGGGTGCCTATTACACCACGCCGGCGCGCCGCTATCCAGCGGGCGGATACCGCATGACCTTCACCAGCGACCATGACGAAAACTCATGGAACGGCACCGACCGCGAACTTTATGGCGATGGCGCCCGGGCGATGGCCGTGCTGGCGGCCACACTGCCGGGCATGCCGCTGGTCTATAGCGGCCAGGAAGCCGGGCTCGACAAGCGGCTGCCCTTCTTCGACAAGGCTTCGATCGACTGGAGCCAGCTGCCCAACGCGCAATTCTACACCGCGCTGCTCGCGCTCAAGCACCAGCATCCGGCGCTGGCGAGCGGGATGGAGGGCGGCAATCTCGAACTGATCGAAACCGGCAATCCCAAGATCTTCGCGTTCCGCCGGATCAAGGGCGCCGACCGGGTAACGGTGACGGTCAACTTGGGCGCAGCGCCAGTGCAGGCGGCCTTGCCGGGTCTGCGCCCCGTGACCCTGCCGGGTTGGGGCTGGCAGATTTTCCCGGCGCGCTGAGAGCGCTGGGCCTCAGCCCAGCGCTTCGGCGATCAGTTTGCGGGTGTTGGCGATGCCGTAGAGCGCAATGAAGCTGCCCATGCGCGGCCCCTGGCTGGAACCGAGCAGGGTTTCGTAAAGCGCCTTGAACCAGTCACGCAGGCCTTCGAAGCCATAGTGCGGATCCTTGCCGATCTCATAGACGATGTTCTGCAGTTCCTCTGCGGTGGCATCGTCCGAGGTCGCGGCCAGTTCCTCGTCCAGCGCGGCCAGCGCGGCGGCTTCGCCCGCTTCGGGCTTGCGGCGCTGGAGCGTGGGGGCAATGAAATCGCGGTTATAGGCCAGCGCCTTGCCCACCAGGCCGTCGAGCGCCGGGTGCTTGGCCGGATCGGCATCCTCGACATAGTTGGCGAGATAGGACCAGACCTGATCGCGCGTGGCATGCGGGCCGAGCACGCCCACCAGGTTGAGCAGCAGGCCATAGGTTACCGGCAGGCTTTCACCCGCTCCGCCGGCTTCGCCATTGGCGCGCAGCAAGTGCCACACCGGGTTGCCGAGCTGCTGCTCGATCGGCTGGGCCTCGAGCTTTTCACGGAACTGCCAGTATTCATCCACCGCGCGCGGGATGATGCCCACGTGCAGGCTCTTGGCGCTCTTGGGTTCGCGGAACAGGTAGAAGCCGAGGCTTTCCTCGCTGCCATAGGTCAGCCACTGTTCGATGGTCAGGCCATTGCCCTTGGACTTGGAAATCTTTTCGCCGTTCTCATCGAGGAACAGCTCGTAGATCAGCCCTTCGGGCGCCCGGCCGCCGAGCGCGCGGGCGATCTTGCCGCTTTCGCGCACGCTGTCGGTCAGATCCTTGCCGCACATTTCATAGTCAACGCCCAGCGCGACCCAGCGCATCGCCCAATCGACCTTCCACTGCAGCTTGGAATGGCCGCCCAGGATCGACTGTTCGACCATGTCGCCATGATCGTCGAAGCGCACGATCCCGGCTTCGGCATCGATCACTTCGATCGGCACCTGCAGCACCTGCTGGGTCTTGTCGCTGATCGGCAGCACCGGCGAATAGGTCTTGCGGCGTTCCTCGCGCAGGGTCGGCAGCATGATGTCCATGATTGCCTGGTAATTGCGCAGCACGCCCTTCAGCGCTTCGTCAAAGGCGCCCGAATTGTAGCGATCCGAAGCCGAGACGAATTCATAGTCGAACCCGAACCGGTCAAGGAATTCGCGCAGCATCGCGTTGTTGTGGTGGGCAAAGCTTTCATACTTGCCGAAGGGATCGGGAATACGGCTCAACGGATGGCCGATATGGGCGGCGAGCAGCCCCTGGTTGGGAATGTTGTCGGGCACCTTGCGCAGCCCGTCCATGTCATCCGAAAAGGCCACCAGCCGCGTCGCAGCCCCGGCCAGCGCTTCATAGGCGCGGCGTACCAGCGTGGTGCGCAGCACTTCCTGGAAGGTGCCGATATGCGGCAGGCCCGAGGGGCCATAGCCGGTTTCGAACAGCACCGGGGCGCCGCCCGGTTTGCCATCGGGATACCGCTTGAGCAGCTTGCGGGCTTCCTCGAAGGGCCAAGCCTTGGAAACGTTGGCGGCGGCGTGCAGATCGGTATCGGTCATGATGGGCGGGCCTTCGCGCTTTTGCGACATTTTCGCAAGGGCGAAGTCATCAAGGGGGCTGGTAAAGCGCGGCCCAATCCCGCATTATAGACCAAAATTCTACGGAGAGATCATGTCCACTTTCTGGAAGCCCGCCGGCATCGCGGCCGGGATCGCCTTGCTGGCCAGCGCCGCACCGGCATGGGCGGAGGCCCCTGCCCCGACGCAGCTGTGGCATGGCGGCCCGATCATCACGATGGATGGCGATCACCCCCAGACGGTCGAAGCGGTGGTCGAACAGGGCGGCAAGATCATCTTTGCGGGGGCCGAACCGCACGCCCGGCATCTGGCGGGCAAGCAGGCGATCGACCACGATCTACGCGGCGCCACCATGCTGCCCGGGTTCATCGATGCCCATTCGCACTTTGCCGTTGCGCTGCAAACCGCCGGCGGGCTTGACCTGTCCGATCCAGAGAAGGCCCGCTTTACCGATGCCGCCGGCCTGATCGATGCGGTCCGCGCCTTTGCCGCGCGCCGCGCGATCCCTGCCGGGGGCTGGGTCATCGTCTGGCAATACGATCAGGACAAGCTGGCCGAACACCGCCACATCACCCGCGCCGAACTGGATGCCGCCTTCCCCGATCGCAAGGTCGTGCTGGTGCACGTGTCGCTGCACGGGCTGGTCGCCAATGGCGCGGCGCTGGCGGCAATGGGGATCGACGATACCACCCCCGTGCCCAAGGGCGGGATCATGCCCAAGGACGCCGCCGGGCATCTTACCGGGCTGCTCTTCGAACAGGCGATGTATCTGGGCATGCCGCACATGCCCCAGCCGACCGAGGCCGATAAGCTTGCCGCGATCGATGCCGCGCAGGATCGATATCTGCGCACCGGCTATACCCATGCCCAGGATGGCGCGACCCAGCCCGCGGATCTGGCGCTCCTGACCGGCGCTGGCGTGCGCGCCCGGCTCAAGATCGATCTGGCGCTGTTGCCGTTCTACAGCAACCTGCCCGCACTGCTTGCCCAGCAAGATCCAGGTTTTGGCCGCTATCAGGGCCATGTAAAGCTGCAGGGCGTGAAATTCGTGCTCGATGGATCGCCCCAGGCGCGCACCGCCTTCTTCACCCGCGACTATGCCAACGGTTCACCCGACGGCCAGCATCCCTGGCACGGCCAGCCGGTGCTGGACGAGCAGAAGTTCCAGGCCATGGCCCGGCAGGTTCACGATCGCGGCTGGCAGGTGTTCGTCCATGCCAACGGCGATGCGGCGATCGACATGGCGATCCGCGGCTTTGATGCCTTGGGGATCAAGGCGGCCGACAACCAGCGCCCGATCGTGATCCATTCGCAGTTCATGCGCCCCGACCAGCTGGCCGACTACAAGCGGATCGGGGTCGGGCCGGCGTTCTTCTCGAACCACACCTATTACTGGGCGGACATCCACCGCAGCAATTTTCCGGCCGAGGTGGTCGATTTCATCAGCCCGTTCCAATCGGCGCGGGCCGCCGGGCTGGTTCCGTCGAACCATTCGGATTTCCCGGTGACCGGGCTGGATACGATGACCATGCTGTGGACCTCGATGGCGCGCACCTCGCTGAGCGGGGTGGTCAGCGGCGCCAATCAGCGGCTGACCGCCTACCAGGGGCTGCAGGCGTTGACCACGGGGCCGGCCTGGCAGATCTTCGAGGAAAACCGCAAGGGCCGCATCCATGCCGGGCTGCTGGCCGATTTCGTGGTACTCGATCGCAATCCGCTCGATACGCCGGTGGACCAGATCCGCGCGATCCGGGTGCTGGAAACGGTCAAGGAAGGCCGCACAGTCTGGTCTCGCCAGCCCTGATACGCAAACCGCCGCCCTGCCCATCGGCACGGCGACGGCGCGTTTGGTCCGGGTGACGCCAGAAGACCTGCCTGAAGCCCGACAGGCTTACTTGAGCAGCGACAGCACGTTCTGCTGGCTCTGGTTGGCCTGGGCGATCATCGCGGTCGAGGCCTGCGACAGGATCTGGGCCTTGGCCATCGCGGTGGTTTCAGCCGAATAATCGGCATCCTCGATCCGGCTGCGCGCATCCGACAGGTTGGCCGAATTGTTGGTCAGCGTGTTGACCGCGGATTCAAGCCGGTTCTGCGATGCACCGAGATCCGCGCGCAGGGTCGAAACCTCGTCCAGCGCAGTGTCGATATCGGTCAGTTCGCTGCCGGTGCCGCTGAGCGTGGTCAGATTGACCGCGAGCGCCGCGGTCATGCCCGCGCCAGCCCCAACATCGCCAAAGGTGAGATCGATGGTATCGAGCGGATTGGCGCCCACCTGGATGCTGACGGCGCCATTGCCCGCAGCACCGGCAGTGCCATCGAACAGCTTGTTGCCGTTGAATTCGGTGTTGGTGAGCACATCGGTGACCTGCGACTGGAGCTGGGTCACTTCCGAATTCATCCGGATCAGGTCATCGCTCGAATAGGTGCCGTTCGAACCCTGCACAGTCAGTTCGCGCACGCGCTGCAGCATGTTGCTGACTTCGCCGAGCGCGCCTTCCGCCGCCTGGGCCATCGAGATGCCGTCGTTGGCGTTGCGGATGCCCTGGCTCATGCCGCGAACCTGCGCGGTCATGCTGGTGGCGATGGCAAGACCGGCGGCATCATCCTTGGCGCTGTTGATGCGCTTGCCACTGGAGAGGCGGTCCATCGCGGTGCCGAGCATCTTGTTCGCCGCATTCGACGCATTCGCAGCGCGGATCGCGCTGATATTGGTGTTGATGACTGACATGACTCATTCCCTTCACATAAGCTGCGCGCGAAGAGATTCCCCTGTCCTCACGGCGCCTGCCCAACCAAGAGCGGCAGCCGGCGGCAAAAATTAACCCTGCCGGCGACGAATTCCGGTGGGAGCCGCGCGGACCCGCTTGCCCGGACTTCCCCAGCGGGCCTATCGCTGCACCATGGCCGAGGCCCTGCCCCTTCCCGCGATCCACGCCAGCCATGGTGGCTGCTGGCTGCGCGATGGCGCCGGCAGCACGCGCGCCGTATCCAAGGGCGATGCGATCGTCGCGGCGGCCGATACGCCGCTGCTCATGCTCAATGCCCCGCTGGTTGCCACCCGGCTGGGCTATCCCGATCTTTCGGGGCTCGACCTGCTCGAACTGTTCGCCTTCGTCCATCCTGCCCGCTTCGTGGTCCCCACGCCCAAGGGCCTGGCCCATGCGCTGGAGCTTGCAGAACCGGGCGATGACGGCGCGGTGCCGCTGTTGCTGCAGCAGGCCGCCGAAGTGCTGCTGGCGACCTGCCAGGATGCCGCCTGGCGTGAGCGCGAAGGCGCGTGGAGCAGCCTGCAGAACCTGGTGCGCCTGCGCTGGGCCTGGGCGCCGCTGCTGACCGCGCGGATCGCCGCGCCCGAACGCGCCGAACGCTGGCTGTTCGCGCGCCTGCCCGAATGGGAAGAGGCCCCTGAACGGCCCCAGCCAGCCCAGGTGGCGCTGGATCCGGTGGCCGTTCTCAGCCGGCTTGAACACCTTACCGGCGCCGGTGCCGAAAGCCGCCCGACCCAGCAGGCCTATGCCACCGAGGCCGCCCATGTCTTCGCCCCGCGCAGCCGCTCGGGCCTGCCGCACCTGCTGCTTGCCCAGGCGGGGACCGGGATCGGCAAGACGCTGGGCTATCTCGCCCCGGCCTCGCTCTGGGCCGAACAGTCGGGCGGGACGGTCTGGGTGTCGACCTATACTAAGGCCCTGCAGCGCCAGCTGCGCCGCGAAAGCCGCCGCGCCTGGCCGGATGCTGGGCGCGGTGATCGCGGCGATGGCGCGCCGCCGGTGGTGGTGCGCAAGGGCCGCGAAAACTATCTCTGCCTGCTCAACCTTGAAGATGCGTTGCAAGGCGGTTTCAATGGCCGTGCAGCGGTGATGGCGCAGCTCGTCGCGCGCTGGGCCGCCTATAGCCAGGATGGCGACATGATCGGCGGCGACCTGCCCGGCTGGCTTGGCACGCTGTTTCGCCAGCGCGGGATTGCGGCGCTAACCGACCGGCGCGGCGAATGCGTCTATGCCGGCTGCCCCCACTACCGCAAATGCTTCATCGAACGCGCCAGCCGCGATAGCGCCCAGGCGGACCTGGTGATCGCGAACCACGCGCTGGTCATGGTCAACGCCGCCCGCGGGCGCGATGCAGCCCAGCGTCCCACCCGGATCGTGTTCGACGAAGGCCACCATGTGTTCGAGGCCGCGGATTCGACCTTCGCCGCGGCGCTCAGCGGGACCGAGGCGATCGAGCTCCGGCGCTGGGTGATCGGCCCCGAACGCGGCTCCAAGGGCCGCCGGCGCGGGCTTTCCGCGCGGCTGGCCGATATCGCCAGCTATGACGAAGCCGGGGCCAAGGCGATCGCCGCCGCGCGCCATGGGGCAGAGGCGCTGCCAGGCGATGGCTGGCTCCAGCGCCTGCAGGAAAACGCCCCGTCCGGTCCGCTCGAGGAACTGCTCGCAGCCGTCCGTGCGGCGGTCTATGCCCGCGATGAAAGCGGCGGTCAGGAAGCGGGATACGGCCTTGAAACCGAAGCCGCCCAGCTTGACGGCAATCTCATCGAACGCGCTGGCGCGGCGCAGGCGGCGCTCGCTGAACTGCGCGTGCCGCTGATCCGGCTGGGGGTGCGGCTCGAAGCCCTGCTGGCCGATGGGCCGGATTGGCTGGATGGCCAGGGCCGCGCCCGGATCGAAGGCGCGCGCCATTCGCTTGCCTGGCGGATCGACATGATCGCAGCCTGGGAGGCCCTGCTCGCCCGGCTCGGCGGCCCGGCCGATCCCGAATATGTCGATTGGCTGGCGGTCGAGCGCGGCGATGCCCGCGAATTCGACATCGGCATTCACCGCCGCTGGCTCGATCCGATGCAGCCCTTCGCGCAGGTCGTGCTGGAGCCCGCCCACGGGGTGATGATCACTTCGGCCACGCTCAAGGACGGCCCCGATTGGGATAGCGCGGTGGCTCGCAGCGGCGCCCCGCACCTTGCGCTGGCCCCGCGCCTGTCGGGCTTTGACAGCCCGTTCGACTATGCCGCCCAGGCCGAAGTCCTGATCGTGACCGATGTCGCCAAGGGCGATGTCGCGGCGCTGGCCGGGGCCTACACCCGGTTGTTTGAAGCCTCTGGCGGCGGCGCGCTGGGACTGTTCACCGCGATCCGCCGCCTGCGCGCAGTCCACGGGCGGATTGCCGATCGGCTCGCCCGCGCCGGGCTGCCGCTCTATGCCCAGCACGTCGACCCGATCGACACCGGCACGCTGGTCGACATTTTTCGCGACGATCCGCGCGCTTCGCTGCTTGGCACCGATGCCCTGCGCGACGGGGTCGACGTTCCCGGCCATTCGCTCCGCCTGGTGGTGATGGAGCAGGTGCCCTGGCCCAAGCCTTCGATCCTGCACCGCGCCCGCCGCGTGGCAGGCGGTGGCAGCGCCTATGATGACCGGATCATCCGCGCGCGCCTGGCCCAGGCCTTTGGCCGCCTGATCCGCAGCCGCGAGGATCATGGCCATTTCGTGGTTCTGTCCGCAGCCTTCCCCAGCCGCCTGCTCAGCGCATTCCCGGCTGGCACCCCTGTCACCAGATTGACGCTTGAGGAGGCTTTACAACGCATTGCCGGCGGTGCTTTGAACATGGCCGTCCGCCAAGAAAGCCACCAGTGAAGATGCGCCGATGAAGATCCTTGGGCTGTTCCGCCACGCCAAATCGGACTGGCACGATCCGCGCGCGCGCGATTTCGATCGCCCGCTCAACGCGCGCGGCCGCATGGGCGCCGAAGTGATGGGCAAGCACATCCGCGACCACGGCGTGCGCTGGGACCGGGTCATGTCCTCGCCCGCGATCCGCTGCGCCGAAACGATCGAGATCGCCAGCCAGGCCGCCGCCGCGCCGATCGCGATCAACTGGGACCGGCGGATCTATCTGGCCAGCAGCGCAACCCTGGCCGATCTGCTGCGCGAGCAGGACGGCGATCCGCAGGCGATCCTGATGGTCGGCCACAATCCCGGGCTCGAAGACCTGATCTTCGATCTGGTGCCCGACGATGGTTCAAGCCCGCTGCGTGATATCGTCGAAGCCAAGTTTCCGACCGCGGCCTATGCCGTGCTCGAACTCGACATCGAGCGCTGGAGCGACCTCAAGGACGGTTGCGCCAGGCTGGCGCACCTTACCCGCCCGCGTGACCTTGATGCCGCGCTGGGACCGGATTTCGGCTGATTTTCAAATGAAGGAGCGGGCGAAAAGCCGGTGCTCACGCCTCGTGGAGGGCGGTGACCAGCGCGTTGCGGATCGCGATCAGCCGAGCGCGGTGGGCGAAGGCCGGCTGCGGTGCAGCGGGTTCGGTTGATACAACCACCTGCGGCTGCGGCGCAGGTGCCGGCGCAGGAACGGCAGCCCGGGCAGCCTTTGCTCCGCCGCCCTGAAGCACCTTCTTGGCGCCCTTGAGGGTATAGCCCTCGCGGTGGACCAGCCGGTCAATCGCTTCGACCAGCCGAACGTCTTCGGGGCGATAGTAACGGCGCCCGCCGCTGCGCTTGAGCGGGCGAAGCATCGGGAACTGTTCTTCCCAATAGCGCAGCACGTGCTGGCGAATGCCAAGGGCCTTGGCCACTTCGCCGATCGTGCGCAGTGCCTCGGGATCCTTGTCGTCAGCCGTGGCGATCCCCTCCCCGCCACCAGCTCCGGTGGGCGCGTCCGCGTCCGCCGCTGATGCGGCAGCCGCGCCCGCAGGCGCACCGGCCTGGTGGTCAAGGCGGTGATCGCTGCTCATCCGCGAGCGATCCGCTCCTTCAGCATCTGGCTGGCGCGGAAGGTCATCACCCGGCGCGGGGTGATCGGCACTTCGATCCCGGTTTTGGGATTGCGGCCCACGCGTTCACCCTTGTCGCGCAGCAGGAAGGTTCCGAAACCCGAGATCTTCACGTTTTCGCCATTTTCGAGGGCGTTCGACATGTGATTGAGAATAGATTCGACCATCCCCAGCGATTCCGAACGCGAGAGGCCCAGCTTGCGGTTGATGGCTTCGGCCAGATCGGCCCTGGTCAGCGTGCTCATGGAGCGCATTGCTCCTTTCCTTTCGATGGACGCGACCCCCGAATCGGAGAATACAAATCTGACGCAAAATTGCAACGCAACTCGCGGAATTTTGCAGGTTTTCCCGAAATGCTACACGCGCAGCAGGCTGGCGCCCCAGGTGAAGCCCCCGCCCATGGCTTCGAGCATCACCAGATCGCCGGGCTTGATCCGCCCATCGCGCACCGCCGTATCCAGCGCCAAGGGCACCGATGCGGCCGAGGTGTTGGCATGGCGATCGACCGTGACCACGACCTTTTCGGCCGGCAGGCCCAGCTTCTTGGCGGTTGCATCAAGGATGCGCTGGTTCGCCTGGTGCGGCACCACCCAGTCAAGATCGGCCGGCACGAGGCCAACGTCGGCCAGCACCGAGGCAAGGACTTCGGCGAGGTTCACAACCGCATGGCGGAACACTTCGCGGCCCTTCATGCGGACATGACCGACCGTGCCGGTGGTGGAAGGACCGCCATCGACATAGAGCAGTTCGTTGTGCGCGCCATCGGCGTGGAGCTTGGTCGCCAGGATACCCGGACCGTCCTCGGCCACGTCGCGCGCTTCCAGCACGATCGCGCCGGCGCCGTCACCGAACAGGACGCAGGTGGTGCGGTCTTCCCAATCGAGGATCCGGCTGAACGTTTCCGCCCCGATCACCAGCGCGCGCTTGGCCATGCCGGTGCGCAGCATCGAATCGGCGACGCCCACGGCATAGAGGAAGCCCGAACACACCGCGGCGACATCGAAGGCCATCCCGCCATTCGCGCCAATCGCGTCCTGCACGATGGTCGCCGTGGCCGGGAAGGTCTGGTTGGGCGTGGCGGTTGCCAGCACGATGAGCCCGATCGAATCGCCCGAAACACCGGCAGCGGCCAAGGCAGCCTTGGCCGCGTCGGTCGCCAGCGAGGCGGTGGTTTCGCTGTCATCGGCGACATAGCGGGTGCGAATCCCGCTGCGCTCGACGATCCATTCGTCGCTGGTGTCGACCTTTTCAGCCAGTTCGGCGTTGGTGACGACACGCTTCGGCAGGGCAGAGCCCGTGCCAATCAGGACGGAACGAATCATTCAACTCCTGCCTTCGGAGCCTTGCGCAGGCTTTCGGCGCCGAGCCGGGCGAGGTCCGCCGCGATCCGCTCGGTCAGGTTTTCTTCAAGCAGCCGCGCGGTAACCGCGACCGCATTGGCCACGCCCAGCACGTTGGCGCTGCCATGGCTCTTCACCACCACCCCGTTGAGGCCGAGGAAGACCGCGCCGTTGTGGTTGTTGGGATCGAGATGATGCTTGAGCAGTTCGGTTGCCGGGCGCGAGATCAGGAACCCGACCTTCGAGCGCAACGACGAGGCAAAGCTGCGGCGCAGCAGGTCGGCCACGAACCGCGCCGTGCCTTCAACCGCCTTGAGCGCGATATTGCCCGAAAATCCGTCGGTCACGACCACGTCGACATCGCCGCGGCCAAGCTTGTCGGCCTCGGTGAAGCCATCGAACACGATCGAGAGATCATCCGCGGCAGCGCGCAGCTGGGCGGCTGCGACCTGGAGGTCTTCGGTGCCCTTGGTTTCCTCGGTGCCGATGTTGAGCAGGCGCACGCGCGGGCGATCATGCCCGGTGACAATGCGCGAATAGGCTGCCCCCATCACTGCGAACTGCACCAGGTTGCGTGCATCGCATTCGGTATTCGCGCCGAGGTCGAGCATGACCAGGTCACCATCGCCCAGCGTCGGCAGCAAGGCGGAGAGCGCCGGGCGATCAATCCCGGGCATGGTCCGCAGCGCGAGCTTGGCCATCGCCATCAGCGCGCCGGTGTTGCCGCCCGAAACGGCGGCGCCGGCGTGGCCTTCCTTCACGGCGTTGATTGCCATGCCCATCGACGTGGTCTTGGCGCGGCGCAGGGCCTGGGTGGGGCGTTCTTCTCCGCTCACCACATCGGGAGCATGGAGGATTTCGGACGCGGCACGCAGGTTGGGATGGGCTTCGAGCGCCGCTTTGATCCGCTCTTCGTCACCGACGAGCAGGAACTTGAATCGATCGTGGCGGCGCCTTGCGAGCGCCGCCCCTTCGATCATCACGCGCACACCTTCATCCCCGCCCATCGCGTCAACGGCGATACGCGGCAGGGTCATGTGCACTTACTCCCGGGAACTGGGCTTAGAGCCCGACCGCGATGACTTCGCGCCCGTTGTAGTGGCCGCAAGCGGTGCACAGGTTGTGCGGGCGCTTGAGTTCGCCGCAGTTCGAGCATTCGTGGAATGCAGCGGGCGTCAGCGCGTCATGGCTGCGGCGCATGCCCCGGCGAGAGGGCGAAGTTTTTCTTTTGGGGACAGCCATCGCGGCACCTGTTCCTGAAAATTCTTGGGTCGTCTAACAAGACCGCGCAAATGGCACTGGGGCCGGCGGCAAGCGAAGGCGCGCCTATAACCGATTTGGCGCGGGTTGCAAGCGCCGTCCGCCCCGCTTCTTGTGCAATTGCATTACGGGGGAGAAATCCATGACCATTCTACTGCCTACCACGCTCTGCCTGGCTGCTGCTGCGGCCGTCATCAACTTCTGGCTGGCCCTGCGCTGCGGCCAGGTCCGCGCCAGCGAAAAGATCAGCATCGGCACCGGCGGAAGCGATCTGCTCGAACGGCGGATGCGCGCCCAGCTCAACTTTGCCGAAAACACCCCTTGGGTGCTGGCGCTGGTGGCGCTCGTCGAGCTGGCCGGCAAGGGTGGCCAGTGGCTGCCGATCGTCGGCGCTGTCTATATGCTGGGCCGCATCGGGCACGGCCTTGGCATGGACGGCACTGCGCTGGCCAAGGGCCGCAGCTTTGGCACCGTCACCACCATGATCAGCCAGATCGGCCTTGCCGTGGTTGCGGTGCTGATCGCCACCGGGCGGATGTAATCCCCCACCCTTCTCGCCCCGCCAATCCTGCCGATTGCGCAGGCCGGCGGGGCGGGAGAGTTCAACTCAGCAGATAATCGCTGACAAACCCGTTGACCTGCCGCTCGCGCCCAAAGGTGCTGGTCGGGCCGTGGCCAGGCAAAAACGTTACATCGTTGCCCAGCGGCCAAAGCTTCTGGGTGATCGAATCGATCAGTTGCTGGTGATTGCCCAGCGGAAAATCGGTCCGCCCGATCGATCCGGCGAACAGCACGTCCCCGACCACGGCAAAATGCGACGGCGCGTGATAGAACACGACATGGCCGGGCGTGTGGCCGGGGCAATGGATCACGTCGAGCTCAAGCTCGCCCACCGTCACCTTGTCACCATCGTTCAGCCAGCGGTTCGGCTCGAACATTTCGGCATGGATGCCGTATTTCCGGCCATCTTCCTCGATCCGCGAAATCCAGAACCGGTCAGCCTCGTGCGGCCCCTCGATCGGCAAGCCCAGTTCCTTGGCGAGCATCCCGGTTTGGCCGCAATGGTCGATGTGGCCATGGGTGACGAGCAGCTTTTCGAGCGTCACGCCCATCTTGGCGACCGCTGCCTTGACCTTGTCGAGATCGCCGCCCGGATCGATCAGCGCGCCTTTCATCGTCTTGGTGCACCAGATCAGCGAACAGTTCTGTTCCAGCGCGGTGACGGGAACGATCCCGACGCGCATCGGGGGTTCGCTGGTGGAAGGCTGGGTTTGATCAGTCATGCAGCCGAGATGGACGGCGCCAGCGCCGAAATCAAGCCGGCCTAGAGCCGCCCGCTTTTCCACACCACGCGCCCGATCACCTCAACCTCTTCAGGCCGCAGTTCGAGCGTGCGATAGGCCGGATTGTCGCTGACCAGCGCAATCACGCCGGGGCGGCTGGTATCGAGCCGTTTCACCAGCAAGGCATCGCCGGTGCGCACCACGTGAATCCCGTCGCGCAAGGGGCGTGGACTCCGATCGACCAGGATCTCGTCTCCATCACGCAAGGTGGCTTCCATCGAATCGCCCTCGACCCGGATCGCCGAAAGCCGCGCGGGATCAAGCCCCTGCTCGCGCAGCCAGCGCGCGGCAAAGCGGAACACGCCGATCGGCGCCTCGTCTGCCCCCAGCGCCCCCGGGCCGGCGGAGGCGCCCAGCGCCAGACGCGCAACGTCGACCCACTCGCCGCGCGGGGATTTTCCCGCAAGATT
>JAYSCF010000004.1:20689-24867 GCA_041915005.1 Novosphingobium sp. | reverse complement strand
GATTGCCTGCTCGCGCGCCTCTGCATGGCTCCGGCGCGGCGGCTTTTCAGGCTTGGACAACGGCAATACCCCCTCGGACCCCGCAGCGCGCAGGCTGTCGCGCGCCGCCGCACGACCGTTAGCGCCCTTTGCTCGCGCCGTCTCTAGGGCTTTGCCCAAGTCGCCTCCTGAAATTTATGGGACGAACTAGTTCCTATCATTTTTGCTTTTGTCAATCCACCACCGATGATAGAACCCCTGTGCGCCGCCATGGAAGCGGGCGGCCAATGGGGATGCAGGATGAAGACCTCGATCGCGACGGTTTCGATCAGCGGCGCACTGGACGCCAAGCTGCGCGCGATTGCCGATGCCGGGTTCTCCGGCGCGGAAATCTTCGAGAACGACCTGCTTTCAACCCACCTTTCGGCACGCGATATCGCCGCGATGATGGGCGATCTTGGCCTTGCCTGCACGATGTTCCAGCCCTTCCGCGACCTGGAAGGCCTGCCCGCCGCCCAGCGCCAACGCGCCTTCGACCGGCTGGAGCGCAAATTCGACGTGATGGGCGAACTGGGCACCGATCTCCTGCTGGTCTGCTCGAGCTGCTCCCCGCTGGCCGATGGCAACCGCGACCGGATCCTCGCCGATCTGGCCGAAGCCGGCGAACGCGCCGCCGCACGCGGCCTGCGCATCGTCTATGAGGCGCTGGCCTGGGGCCGCCATGTCAACGACCACCGCGATGCCTGGTCGCTGGTGCGCGATGTCGAACATCCCGCGCTCGGCCTGGTGCTCGACAGCTTCCATTCGCTTTCGCGCAAGATCCCTTCAAGCAGCATCGGCGATATCCGCGCCGACAAGCTGTTCATCGTCCAGGTGGCCGATGCGCCGCTGCTCGACATGGATTACCTGGGCTGGAGCCGGCACTTCCGCTGCATGCCGGGCCAGGGTGAATTCCCGCTCGACGACTGGGCCGAGGCGATCCGCAAGATCGGCTACGATGGTTATTGGAGCCTCGAAATCTTCAACGACCGGTTTCGTGCGGGCTCGGCCAGCGGGGTTGCGCTCGATGGCTACCGTTCGCTGCGGCTGCTCGAAACGGGGATCGCCGCGCCATCGTCGGCCAGCGCAGCGATGCCGCCGCGCGCCGTTCCGCAGGCGGTCGAATTCATCGAATTTGCCGCCAGCCACGAAGAGGCCGAGACCCTGGGCGCGATGCTGCGCCCGCTGGGCTTCCGCCCGACCGCGCGCCACCGCACCAAGGACGTGACCCGCTGGCAGCAGGGGCCGATCAACCTGGTGATCAATTGCGAGCCCGAAGGCCTCGCCCACAGCTTCGATATCGTCCACGGCGCCTCGGTCTGCGCGATCGGGCTGGCCGTGGCCGACGTGCCGGCCGCGCTGGCCCGCGCCGATGCGCTGCGCATCCCCCGCTTCGAACAGGCAATCGGGCCGGATGAATGGCCGATCCCCAGCGTGCGCGGCGTGGGCGGCAGCCTGCTCTATCTGGTTGATGCGGCCACCCGCGCGGCAATGTGGGCGCACGAATTCCCGACCGCGCTCGAACCGGCCGATCCCGCGCCGCAGCTGACCGCGATCGACCATGTTGCCCAGACCATGCAGTTCGAGGAATTCCTCTCGTGGCTGCTGTTCTACGTCAGCCTGTTTGACCTGGCGAAGACCCCCCAGCTCGAAATCGCCGATCCGATGGGGCTGGTGCAGAGCCAGGCGGTCGAAAGCGCCAACCAGGCGGTGCGCTTCACGCTCAACGGCAGCCTTGCGCACCAGTCGCTGTCCTCGCGCTTCATCCAGAACTATTTCGGCGCAGGCGTGCAGCACATCGCCTTTGCCTGCGCGGACATCTTCGCCGCCGCCGATGCGGCGCTCGCCGCCGGGCTCGAGAGCCTGGAAATTCCGCGCAACTATTACGACGATCTGGAAGCCCGCTGGGGGCTGGAGCCCGACCTGATCGAGGCCATGGCCGCGCGCAACATCCTCTATGACCGCACGGTCGAGCCCGACGGCAGCGAGACCGAATACTTCCAGCTCTACAGCCGCGCCTTTGCCCGCCGGGTGTTCTTCGAGCTGGTCGAGCGCCGCGGCTATGCCGGTTACGGCGCGGTCAACGCCCCGATCCGGCTGGCAGCCCAGGCCCGCCACAAACCCGAATTCCTCGATTAAGCCAATAATAGGGAGAGACCAGATGAACCTTCGCACCGCCGGCCTTGCCGCCATCGTGGCGCTTGCCGCCACCGCTGCGCACGCCGCGCCCGCGCCGCGCACCTTCGCCGTGGCCGATGCGCCCGTGCTCGAAGATCGCTTCCCGGTCCAGCCGGTGGTGTTCCCCGGCGGGGTCAAGGCGTACCGCGATGTCGCCTATCAGCAGCTGCCGGGCTATATCCCGCAGGTCGTCGATATCTATGTCCCCGCCACCAAGGGCCCGCATCCGCTGGTGCTCTACATCCACGGCGGCGGCTGGGTTGGCGGCCACACCCGCCATTCGGGCGCGCTGGCCAATTTCCCCGCAGTGCTGGCCCAGCTTGCAGCCGAAGGCTTTACCGTTGCCAGCCTAGAATACCGCCTGTCGGGCGAAGCCAAGTTCCCGGCGCAGCTGCAGGACTCCAAGGCCGCGCTGCGCTTTCTGGGAGACCATGCCGCGCAGTACAAGATCGACCCCAGCCGCGTTGGCGTGTGGGGCGGATCGGCCGGCGGCCACCTGACTGCGCTGACCGCGCTGACCTGCCACGAAACCAGCCTTGATCCCAAGGCCGACAAGGACGTTTGCGCAACGGCCGCGGTGACCTGGTACGGGGTGTTCGATTTCCCCGCACTGGTCGCCTCGCGTCCGGGCGGGGCGGATGATGCCGCGGTGCGGCTGATGGGCTGCAACCAGGCCTGCACGGCTGACCAGCTCGGCTTTGCCAGCCCGGTGACCTACATCGACGCCAAGGATCCGCCGTTCCTGCTGATCCATGGCGACGAGGACAAGGTGGTGCCGGTGGCCCAGTCGCATCTGGCCGAAGCCAAGCTGCGCGCCGCCGGTGTCCCGGTCGAGGCGATCTACATCCCCGGGGTCGATCACAGCTTCATCGGCAAGACCCCGGCCGAAACCCGCGCCGCGACCATCAAGGCCACCAACGCCACCTTCGACTTCTTCCACGCCAAGCTGGGGGTTACGCGCAAGTGATCCGCCGCGCTCTTGCCGCCCTGCTCCTCGCCTTCGCCGGAGCGGCGGCGGCCCAGGCGCAGCCGATCCAGATCGATGGCGGGCTGACCGAAGGGGTCAGCCTGCCTTCGGGCGTCGATGCCTGGCTGGGCCTGCCGTTTGCCGCGCCGCCGCTGCGCGAACTGCGCTGGCAGCCGCCGCAGCCGGTCGCGCCGTGGCAGGGCACCTTGCATGCCGACCGCTATGCGCCCGAATGCCTCCAGCCGCTGCGCAGCCCGCGCCAGAACCACTATTTCGGCAACGAGGCGACCAGCGAGGACTGCCTCTACCTCAACATCTGGGCACCGGGCGGTGCGCGGGCCAAGCTGCCGGTGGTGGTCTGGATCTATGGCGGCGGGTTCAACATCGGGTCGGCCTCGATGGCCAACTATTCCGGCGAACCGCTGGCCAAGGCCGGGGTGATCCGGGTCAACGTGGCCTACCGGGTCGGGCCGCTGGGCTTCTTCGCCCACCCCGAACTCAGCCAGGCATCCGGCTATCACGGGTCGGGCAACTATGGCCTGATGGACCAGATCGCCGCCCTGCAATGGATCCAGCGCAACATCGCCAGCTTCGGCGGCGATCCTGCCAATGTCACCATCGTTGGCCAGTCGGCCGGGTCGATGTCGGTTGCGCTGCTCCAGCAGAGCCCGCTCGCCAAGGGCCTGTTCCAGCGCGCCGTGGGGATGAGCGGCAGCCCGTTTGGCGGCATGATCGGCCCGGCGCCGCTGGCCAAGGCCGAAGCCCAGGGCCTAGCCCTGCAGCACGAACTCGGCGCCGCATCGCTCGCGGATCTGCGCGCCCTGCCCGGCGACAAGGTGGCCGCCGCCGCCAGCCCGCGCGATGCCATCGTACTCGACGGCAAGGTGCTGACCGGCACCGCCGAACAGACCTTTGCCGCCCATGCACAAAGCGACGTGCCGGTGCTGATCGGCTATACCCGCGATGAAAGCTTCCGCCCCTTCGGGCCGATTGCCACGCAAGACCAGCTTGCCGC
>JAYSCF010000004.1:6913-20679 GCA_041915005.1 Novosphingobium sp. | reverse complement strand
GTGCGCGAACGCTTCCCCGATCGGGCCGAGGCGATCCTTGCCGCCTATGCGGGCGCCGATCCGGCCCGCGCCGCCGCCGATATCGCCCGCGATTCGACCGCTGGCGGGCAGATGATGCAGTGGGCCGCAGCCCAGCAGCGCTTTGGCACGATGCCGGCCTATGCCTATCTCTTCACCCGCCGCCAGCCCTATGCCGCGGGCGTGACCTTCAGCGATCACGACCCGGCCACGGTCGGCGCCTATCACACCGGCGACGTGCCCTATTGGCTGCGCACCCGCGATGCGCTCAACCTGTTCCGGGTCACCCGCAACTGGGAACCGGGCGATGTGGCGCTTGAAGCCGAAATGTCCGGCGCGCTGCTGGCCTTTGCCCGCAGCGGCGTGCCGGTCAGCCCGGCGCTGGGCCGTTGGCCGGCCTTCGATCCGGCCAAGCCCCGGCTGGTCTGGCTGGGGACGGAGAGCAAGGTGGTTCCCTGGCCGCACTTTGCCGACAGGGCACTGTTCGGCCAGCCCAGCGCCCAGCCGCGCGCGCCCGGAAACCGGCCGCGCGACTGATGCGCCGGCGCGCCCTGGCCCTGGCGTCCGCGCTGCTGGCGATGGCGGCGTTCGGCAGCGCACCGGCCCGGGCCGAGGAGGCCGCTGCCTGCGCCAGCGACAGCCAGCTGGACTATGTCTGCGGCGCGGAAAAGCCCGAAGACCTGCTCGCCCTGCCCGGCACCGGCTGGCTGGTGGCCAGCGGCTTTGCCCCCGGCGCGGGGCTCAAGCTGGTCAACACCCAAACACGCGCGCTGCAACGCTGGTATGACGGCACGGCCCAGCAGCTCGCCTGGGATCGCCGCCGCTATCCCCAGTGCCCCGGCCCGCTGGATCCAGCGCTGTTCAACGCGCGCGGCCTGTCACTGCGGCAGATCGGCCCGCAGCGCTGGCAACTGCTCGCGGTCAACCACGGCGGCCGCGAATCGATCGAGGCCTTCGAGATCGACACCGCGGCACCCGAACCCCGCCTCAGCTGGAAGGGCTGCCAGCCGATGCCCGCGGGGCAGGTCGGCAATGCCGTGGCCACCTTTGCCGATGGCGCGGTGCTGGTAACCGTGCTGACCCGCCCGGGCACCACGATCGGCGATTTCATGCTCGGCAAGGTGACCGGCGGGGTGTGGCAATGGCGCCCGGGCGAAGCCGCCTTCACCCTGCTCCCCGGCACCGAACTGCCCGGCAACAACGGGCTTGAAGTCGATCCCGATGGGCAGCATTTCTATGTCGTTGCCTTTGGCTGGCACGCTGTAGCCACCTTTGACCGGCGCGATACCCGCCAGCCGGTCGACGTGGTGGCCGCCCCCGATTTCATGCCCGACAACATCCACTGGAGCGGCGGACGCCTGCTGCTGGCAGGGATGCGGCTGGATGAACCGGCCTGCGGCGGGCTGCGCAAAGTGGTCGATGGCAAGGCCGATCCGATGCTGTGTCACCGCGGCTGGGTGGTGGGCGAATTCGACCGCGCCGCGCGCCGGATTGCCACCATCGCCTATGGCCATCCCCAGCCCGGCTTCAACGGCCTTTCGGCCGCTGCCCTGGCCGACGGCACGCTGTGGCTCGGCTCGTTCCAGTCGGCCCGGCTGGCCATCGTCCGCAATTTCAAGGAACCCCCGCAATGATTTCCAAACGCCTGCTTGCCGCCGTGCTGCTTGCTGCCGCCCCTGCGGCAAGCATGGCCCAGCCCGCCCAAGGCCCGGCCGCGCCCGCACCCACGCTGGCCTATGCCTTTTCGGTGCGGGTGACGCTGGCGCCGCCGGTCGAAGTGGGCGAGGCCGATGGCGGACGCCGCCGCTTCATCGCGATCACCGGGGGCGAGGTCTATGGCCCGCGCCTGCACGGCACGGTGCTGCCCGGCGGCGGCGACTGGCAGACCATCCTGCCCGAAGGCCTGACCCGGATCGAGGCGCGCTATTTCCTCAAGGCCGACGATGGCACCGTGATCGAGATCACCAACCCCGGGGTGCGCGTGGCGAGCACCGAAGTGACCCAGCGCCTCGCCCGGGGCGAGCAGGTCGATCCCGCGCTCTACTATTTCCGCACCGCGCCGGTGTTCAAGGCCGGCAGCGCGGCGCAGGGCTGGCTCCAGCGCGCGGTTTTCATCGGGCGCGGGGTGCGCAATCCCGATAGCGTGGTGATCGACTACTACGAAGTGCAGTAGCCTCAGATCACCGCCGCCAGTTCCGAGGCCTGCTTGATCGCCCGCTTGGCATCAAGCTCACCCGCCTCGAGCGCCCCGCCGATCAGGTGCGCGGCAATGCCCGCTGCCGCCAGATCATCATAAAGCCCGCGCGCCGGTTCCTGCCCGGCGCAGACGATCACCGTATCAACCTCGAACAGCACCGGTTCACCGCCGACCGTGGCGTGAAGCCCGGCATCGTCGATCTTCAGGTACTCGACCCCGGCCACCATCTGCACTCCGCGGCGCTGCAAGGTCAGGCGGTGGGTCCAGCCCGTGGTGCGGCCCAGCGTCTTGCCCACCGCGCTGGTCTTGCGCTGGAGCAAGGTCACTTCGCGGTCATTGTGGGCAACTTGCGGTTCCACCCCGGTCACCCCGCCGCGTGGGTGGTTCTTGAAATCGATCCCCCATTCCCGGGCAAACACATCGATATCGAGCGAGGCGGACTTGCCTTCGTGGGTGATCAGTTCGGCCACGTCGAAGCCGATCCCGCCCGCACCCATGATCGCCACCTTCTGCCCGACCTTTGCCGTGCCCTTGATGACATCGATGTAGCCCACCGCCTTGGGGTGATCGATCCCGGGCAGCGCGGGCGTCCTCGGCTCAATCCCGGTGGCAATCACCACTTCGTCATAGCCCGCCGCCTTCAGCGCCGCCGCATCGACGCGGGTCTTGAGCTTCAGCTCCACCCCGGTCACGTCGATCTCGCGCGCGAAATAGCGCAGGGTTTCGTAGAACTCTTCCTTGCCCGGGATACGCTTGGCGAGGTTGAACTGCCCGCCGATCTCGGCGCCGGCATCGAACAGGGTCACCGCGTGCCCGCGCCGCGCCGCAAGCGTTGCAAAGGCCAGGCCCGCCGGCCCCGCGCCCACCACTGCGATCCGCTTGGCCGCGGCCACGGCGGGGAAGTTCAGCTCCACCTCGCGGCAGGCCCGCGCGTTGACCAGGCAGCTGGTCAGCTGGCCGGTGAAGGTGTGATCGAGGCAGGCCTGGTTGCAGCCAATGCAGGTGTTGATCTCGTCCTCGCGGCCCTGCCGCGCCTTGTTGACCAGTTCCGGGTCGGCCAGCATCGGCCGCGCCATCGAGACGATGTCGGCATCGCCGCGCGCCAGCACGCCTTCGGCAACGTCGGGCATGTTGATGCGGTTCGACGTGATCAGCGGGATCGACAGCTCTTTCTTGAGCCGCCCGGTGACCCCGGCAAAGGCCGCGCGCGGAACCATCGTGGCGATGGTCGGCACGAAGCTTTCGTGCCAGCAGAAGTGCGTGGAGATGACATCGACGCCCTCCCCTTCAAGCGCCTGGGCAAGGCTGACAACTTCGTCCCAGGCCAGGCCTTCCTGCAACATGTCCATGGCAGAGATACGGAACACCAGGATGAAATCGGCGCCCACCGCGGCGCGGACCCGGCGCACGACTTCAACCGGGAAGCGCATCCGGTTTTCCCACGAACCGCCCCAGCGGTCGGTCCTGAGGTTGGTCTTCTGCACCAGGAAGGTGGAAATGAGATAGCCGGCCGAACCGATGATCTCGACCCCGTCATAACCCGCTTGCTTCGCCAGCGCGGCGCAATTGGCAAAGGCGGCGATCTGTTCCTCGATCCCGTCTTCATCAAGTTCGCGCGGGGTATAGGCCCCGATCCGCGATTTGACCGGCGAAGGCCCGACGCAATCGGGCGTGAAGGCGATCGGGCCGGAATGGAGGATCTGCATGCAGATCTTGACCTCGGGACTGGCCGCGTGGACCGCATCGGTGACATGGCGGTGCATCGCCACTTCCGCAGGCTCCGACAGCTTGGCGCCCTTGCCCCCGGTGGGGTGCGGGGTAATCCCGCCGGTGATGATCATCCCCACCCCGCCCTTGGCGCGCTCGACGAAGTAGGCCGCGAGCCGCTCGGCGGCATCGGGCAGGTCTTCAAGGCCCGTGTGCATCGAGCCCATCAGGATGCGGTTGCGGATCGTCGTGTGGCCGACCTTGAGCGGCGAGAAGACGTGCGGATACTTGGCGAGGCCGGGCTGCTGGGTCATGGTGCGGTCCTGCTTATTCGGGGCTGTAGTTGGGGGCGCGCTTTTCCATGAAGGCGCGCATCCCTTCGGCAAAGTTGCCGCTTTTCGAAGTCATGATCTGGTTGCGGTTCTCGATCGCCATCGCCGCCTCGAGGCTGCTGGCATCGATCGCCATGGCAAGTCCCTCCTTGGTCATCCTGAGGCCCATCGGCGAGGCATGGAGCAGATCCTCGATCCACGGCTGGGCCGCGGCCTCCAACTGGTCGTCGGGCACCACTTCGGCCACCAGCCCCACGGCCAGCGCCCGCTCCGCCTTGATGAAGCGCCCGGTCAGCATCAGTTCGGCGGCGATCGATCCGCCCACCAGCCGCGGCAGGAAATAGCTCACCCCCATGTCGCACGAGGACAGGCCGATGCGGATGAAGGCCGCGTTCATCCGGGCCGATTCGCCGGCGATGCGGATGTCCGAGGCCAGCGCAAAGGCGAACCCTCCGCCGCAGGCCGGGCCATGGATCAGCGAGACGATCACCTGCGGGCAGCGCCGCATCTTGATATAGACGTCGGCCAGATAGCCCTGGAAACCATAGCCGCCACCAAACGGCACGGCATCGCGATCAGCGTGTTCCTTGATGTCGAGCCCGGCGCAGAACGCCTTGCCCGCGCCGCGCATCACCACCACGCGGACCGAGCCATCGTGATAGAGCTTGCCGAAATAGTCGTTGAGTTCGCCGACCATGTCGAGGCTGATCGAATTCAAGGCCTCGGGCCGGTTGAGCGTCAGCCAATCGACCTCGCCCCGCTTTTCGATGCTGATCGTCCGATAGCTCGCACCGCCTGCCGACATCTCCGCTCTCCCGTTCTAAACGCTGTTTAGTGTTGCATAACCAACAGTGTTTAGTATGGCAAGCGCATGGCCGTGTTGCTGACAGAGGAACAAGTTCTCGGCGTGCGCGAGCGGATTCGGCAGGTTGCCGAAAGCCAGATCGCGCAGCACGGGCCCGATGCGCTGTCGCTGCGCTCGATCGCGGGTGAGCTGGGCTGGACCGCGGCTTCGCTCTATCGCTACTACGCCAGCAAGGCACAGCTGCTCGAAGCCGTGCGGATCGCCGCGCATGACCGCTTCTCCGATCGGATCGAAGCCGCGCACGACAGCACCGAGGATCTGTGGGACCGCAGCCGCGCGATCGGCGATGCCTATGTCGATTTCGCCCAGCAGGAACCCGCCGCCTACCAGCTGATGTTCGCCTATCAGCAGGACGAGGGCGAAAAATCCCCCGCACTGGAACGCGCCGAACAGCGTTCCAGCCGCACGCTCACCACCTATGTCCGCGAAATGGTGGGCGCCGGACTGATCGAGGGCGAGCCAGAATTGATCGCCCACGCCTATTGGGCCGCGCTCCACGGCCTGATCATGCTGCGCATGGCCGGGCGGATCGGCAATGGCCCCTCGTTTGACAGCCTGCGCCACGCCGCGGTGCGCCTGATCACCCGCGGCGCGCGCGCCTGAGGCAAACAATCGCGCCGCCGCACCGGATTCGGCGTTGACAAGCCCCCCCGCCCCCCGCTAGTGGCGCGCTCCTACCCGGCAGCGGGCGCTTGTGCCCCCTGCTCCGTGCCCAGATGGCGGAATTGGTAGACGCACCGTCTTCAGGTGGCGGCGCTGGTAACGGCGTGGAGGTTCGAGTCCTCTTCTGGGCACCACTTTTCCCTTGGCGATAGAGCAAAGTCCGCTGCGGCGGACGCCCGCGTGATTGCGGCGCGGGGCTGGGCCGCCTATATACACCCCATGGCTGACATGATCCTTCCCTCCCTTTCGCGGCGGCGCGTGCTGCACGGCGCTGGGCTGGGGCTGGGTGCGCTTGCGCTGCCCGGCCTGCCGGCCTGGGCACAGCCGGTGTCGGCCGGTTTGCAGGTTCTGAGCGGCGAGGACATCACGCTGCGGATCGCGCGCGGGGTGGTCCAGCTTGATAGCAAAGTGGCACGCGCGGTCACGATCAACGGCACGGTGCCGGGGCCGCTGCTGCGCCTGCGGCAAGGCCAGAGGCTGCGCCTGACGGTCGACAATGCGCTGGACGAGGACACCTCGCTCCACTGGCACGGGCTGCTGCTGCCGTTCCAGATGGATGGGGTGCCGGGGGTATCGTTCCCCGGGATCAAGGCGGGGTCGCGCTTTACCTATGAATTCGCCATCGAGCAGGCGGGCACCTATTGGTACCACAGCCATTCGGGGCTGCAGGAAATGATGGGGGTCTATGGCCCGATCGTGATCGATCCGGCCGGAGCGGAACCCGCCCCGCACGACCGCGAACACGTGGTGGTATTGTCAGACCACAGCCTGGTCCACCCGGCGCGGATCCTGCGCAATCTCAAGGTCGAGCCGGGCTATTACAACCACCAGCGCCAGACGCTGGGCGGCCTGCTGGCGGGCAAGGACCAGACCCTGGCCGAGCGGCTCGCGTGGGGGCGGATGCGGATGGACCCGACCGACCTGTCGGACGTGACCGCCCAGGCGATGGCCTATCTTGTCAACGGCCACACCCCGGCGGGCAACTGGACCGGCCTGTTCACCCCGGGCGAGCGGGTGCGGCTGCGCTTCATCAACGCGGCGGCGATGAGCGTGTTCAACCTGCGCATCCCCGGGCTGGCCATGACTGTGGTCAGCGCCGATGGGCAGGACGTGCGGCCCGTGACGGTCGATGAATTCCAGATCTCGCCGGGTGAAACCTATGACGTGATCGTCACCCCGGCCGAAGACCGCGCCTTTGCCATTGCTGCGGAAAGCATGGACAGATCGGGCATGGCGCAGGCCACGCTGGCCCCGCGCGCCGGGATGCGCGCCGCAGCCCCGCCGCTGCGCGCCCGCCCGCTCCTGACCATGAAAGACATGGGGATGGAAATGGACGGCATGGACATGAGCGGCATGTCGATGCGCGATGGCCGCAATGCGCCCGGGGTCAAGCTTGGCCCCGGGGTCGAGATGATCAACCCGATGCCGATGGACCGCACCGGCGATCCGGGGCTGGGGCTTGATCATGTCGATCACCGGGTGCTGACCTATCGCGACCTGATCGCGCTGGAACCCAACCCCGACGCCCGCGCCCCCGCGCGCGAGATCGTGGTGCACCTGACCGGCTCGATGGACCGCTACATGTGGTCGATGGACGGCCAGACCATGAGCGAGGCGCACGAACCCTTGCCGATGCGCAGCGGCGAGCGGGTGCGGGTAACGCTGGTCAACGACACGATGATGGCGCACCCGATCCATCTCCATGGGCACCTGTTCGAACTGGTGACCGGCCATGGCGACCATGCCCCGCGCAAGCACACGGTCAACGTCCTGCCCGGCGGCAAGGTCAGCTGGGACGTGACCGCCATTCCCGGCGACTGGGCGTTCCACTGCCACCTGTTCCTGCACATGGCGATGGGGATGATGCGGGTGGTCCAGGTCCGCCCCGCCGAAGGAGCCGGGGCATGAGGCACGCATGGCTCCTGCTCGCGCTGTGCGCCAGCCCGGCACTGGCCCAGAGCGCCGATCCCCCAGCCGATCCCCACGCCGGGCACCACATGCCGGGGATGGATATGCCTGGAATGGACATGCCCGGAATGGACATGACGGGACCAGACACGCCCCCGATGGACCATGCCATGCCTGCGGTCACCCAGGGCGATGACCAGCCGCGCGGCACCGATCAGCCGGCGGGCGATGCCGCGCCCCCCGCCGTGGTCCACGATCAGCTGGCCGCGCACTATTGGGACCGCGCAGCGATGGCTGCGGCCACCATGGCCGAAATGCACCCGCCGCGCCCGGTCTATGCCAAACTGAGCTTCGACATCGCCGAATGGCGCGCGCAGCGAGGCCGAAACGGCTATGCCTGGGAGGCCGAGGGCTGGGCCGGCGATCTCGACCGGGTGATCCTCAAATCCCGGGGCGAGGGCACCTTTTCGCACGGCTTTGACCATGGCGAGCTGGACCTGCTCTACGGCAAGGCCCTCGATCCGTGGTGGAACCTGCAAGCCGGGCTGCGCCAGGACATCGGCCCCGGACCGCAGCGGTCCTGGGCCAGCCTCGGCATCGAAGGGCGCGCGCCCTATCTGTTCGAGATCCAGGCGGCGGCCTTCGTTTCTGACAAGGGCCAGCTTACCGCCCGCGCCGAGGCGGCCTATGACCAGCGCATCAGCCAGCACCTGATCCTCCAGCCCCGGCTTGAGCTGGACCTGGCCGCGCAGGACATGCCGCGCGAGCGGATTGGCGCGGGGCTGGGCAAGATCGAGCTGGGCCTGCGCCTGCGCCGCGAGTTCACGCGCGAATTTGCCCCCTATCTTGGGGTCAACTGGAGCTGGAAACTGGGCGATACAGCCGCCTATGCCCGCGCCGATGGGGAACGCCCGGCCGAGCGCAGCGTGGTGGCAGGGGTGCGGTTCTGGTTCTGAGCAAGGCGGCCGCAAATCCGGCCCCGCGCCCGATCAATGCTTCACAAGCCGGCCAATCCCTGCCTTAATCGCCGCAAAGCGATTGGAGAGGAGGACGCCCGCGTGCGCCAGTTCAGCGAAGACCAGATCATGTTCCGCGACGCCTATAGGAAGTTCCTGGCCAGCAAGATCGCCCCGCACATGGAAGATTGGCGCGAGGCCGGGATCGTCGATCGCGCGGCGTTCAAGAAGGCGGGCGATCTTGGCTTCCTGATGATCTGGCCCGAGGAAAAGTACGGCGGCATGGGCGATGCCGACTTCCGCTATGAGCAGATCATCATCGAGGAAACCACCCGTGCGGGCTGCAAGGCGTTCTACAACACGCTCCACAGCCGGCTGGTCGGCCCCTATTTCAAGCGCTTCGGCACCGAGGAGCAGCGCATGCGCTTCCTGCCCAAATGCGTCTCGGGCGAAACCATCCTCGCCATCGCGATGACCGAACCGGGCGCGGGATCGGATCTGGCAGGCATGCAAACCCGCGCACAGGACATGGGCGATCACTGGCTGCTCAACGGATCGAAGACCTACATCTCCAACGGGATCAATGCCGACGTGGTGATCGTTGCGGCCAAGGTTGCCGGCGCCGACAAGAAGCACGCGATGGTCCTGCTCGTGCTCGAACGCGGGATGGAAGGCTTCGAGCGCGGCCGCAACTTGAAGAAGATGGGGATGCCTGCCCAGGACACCGCCGAACTGTTCTTCACCAACGTGCGCGTGCCCAAGGCCAACCAGCTGGGCGAAGCGGGCAAGGGGTTCTATTACCTGATGGAAGGGCTGGCCGAGGAACGCCTGATCTCGGCGGTGGGCACCGCCGCCAATGCACGCAAGGCCTTCGACATCACCCGCGACTATGTGATGCAGCGCCAGATCTTCGGGGCGCCGCTGGCCGAGCAGCAGAACACCCAGTTCCGCATGGCCGAAATGGATACCGAGATCGAATTGGCGCAGGTCTATGTCGATCACTGCGTGGCCGCGCACAATGCCGGGCACCTCACCAGCAACATGGGCGCCAAGGCCAAGATGGTGGCCAGCGAGGTCGAGTGGAAGATGCTCGATCTGGGGGTGCAGCTCCACGGCGGGGCCGGGTTCATGGATGAATACCCGATCAGCCGGATGTTCAGCGACGCGCGGATCAACCGCATCCTGGCCGGATCGAGCGAGGTGATGCGCCTGATCATCGGCCGCGACGTGTTCTCGCAAAAGTACCAGAGCCTGTTCGACTAGGCTTGCTTGCGCTAGACCCCCGTTCAAGGGGGAACCCATCCGATGAGTTTGCGTGCCGCCGGCCTCCTCGCGCTGGCGCTGATCCTGGTGCTGTTCGCGATCGCCGCGCTGGTCGAGGCGCGCGGGGCTGCGATCAGCCGCCGCACGCGGCTGCGCCACGGCGCCTATATGCTCGCGCTTGGGGTCTATTGTTCAAGCTGGACGATCTATGGCGCGGTCGGCAGCGCGGTGCGCGATGGCTGGGCCTATCTGCCGATCTATGCCGCGCCGATCCTGCTGCTGCTGGCAGCGCCCCGGTTCCTCGCCCGGTTGACCCGCGCCGTGGCCGAGGAACAGGCCACCACCGTATCGGATTTCATCGCCGCGCGGTTTGGCCACGATGTCGTCGTCGCCCGGCTGGTGACGGTGATCGCGCTGGCCGGATCGATCCCCTATGTCGCACTGCAATTGCGCTCGATCGGCGATGCCATGGCCGCCGTCTCGGGCCAGCCGGTGCAAGGCCCGGTGATGATCGTGGCGGCGCTGCTGCTGGCGCTGTTCGCCGCCCTGTTCGGTGCACGGCGCTATGAACTGGCCGGGCGCAGCGAAGGGCTGGTCTTTGCGATCGGGCTGGATTCGCTGATCAAGCTCGCCGCGCTGGGGGCCGTTGCCGCGCTGGCCACCGCGATCCTGCTGACCCATGAAGACCCTACCGCGATCCGCGCCGGGATCACGCGGCTGGCCGCGGGCTTCCAGCCCCAGCGGCTGTCGCTCGATGTCGGGGTGATCTTCCTCGTCTCGATGGCGGCGATCATCGCCCTGCCGCGCCAATTCTACATGGGTCTGGTCGAAGCCCAGGCGAGCGACGACCTGCTGCGCGCGCGCCATGGCCTTGCGGCCTATCTTGCGCTGATGGCGCTGCTGGTCCTGCCGATCGCACTGGCCGGCACGGCGCTGCTCGGCAGCGGGGCCTCGCCCGATCTTTACGTGCTCCAGCTCCCCGAATTCGCCGGCTACGGCGCGATTGCCGCAGCGGCCCTGATCGGCGGGGTCAGCGCCGCGGCCTCGATGGCGGTGGTCGATACCACGGCGCTGGCCACCATGGTTTCGAACGACCTCGTCTTCCCGAGCGTCCTGCGCAGCAGCACGGCCCAGCGCGAAGGCGGGATCGGGCGGCGGATGCTGCAGGTGCGCCGCGCCTCGATCCTCGCCATCATGCTGCTCGCACTGGCCTGGGCGCTGCTGGTTTCGCGCAGCGATACACTCGCCTCGATCGGGCTGATCGCCTTTGCCGCCATGGCCCAGTTCACCCCGCACCTGGTGCTGGCCACCTACCGTGCCGGGCGCGACCGGCTGGCTGCCCGCGCCAGCCTGGCCGCGGGGCTGGTACTGTGGCTCTACACCCTGGCGCTGCCCCCGATCGTGCCGCTGCGCTGGCTTGAAGCCCTGGCCCGCACCCCGCTCGATCCGCTTCACCTGCTCGGCATCGGCATGGGCTCGCCGCTGGTCCACGGCGTATTCTGGAGCCTGGGCGCGAACCTCAGCGTCTATGCCCTGCTCGCCGCGCGCGGGCTGGGCACGCCGGCGCTGCCCAGCTTCCTGCGCGCCCAGCGCCAGGTCAGCAACCTCAGCGAACTGGCCGATCTGACCGCCAGCTTCGTCGGGCGCGAACGGGTGGCAGCCGAATTCCCGCAGGGCCGGATGAACCTGCCGATCGACCGCCAGTCGGCCCGCCGGGCGCGTGATCTGATCGCCAGCGTGGTCGGCACCTCGTCGGCGCGGGCGCTGGTGGCCTCGGCCATGGCCGGCGGCACGCTGAGCCTGCCCGAAGTGACCCGCCTGCTCGACGAAGGCGGGCAAAGCCTGCGCTTCTCGCGCCAGTTGCTCGCTGCGACCTTTGAAAACGTCGATGCCGGGATCAGCGTGGTCGATGCCGAAATGAACCTGGTGGCGTGGAACAGCCGCTATCTTGAAGTCTTCAACTACCCGCCGGGCCTGGTCCGGGTCGGGGTGAGCGTGGCCGATCTCATCCGCCACAATGCCCTGCGCGGCGATTTCGGCCCGGGCGATACCGAACACCACGTGGCCAAGCGGCTAAGCCATATGCGCCGCGGGCAGGAACATGCCTTTGAACGGCGCCGCGGCGATGGCCGGGTGATCAAGACCGTGGGCGGGCCGATGCCCGGCGGCGGCTATGTGATGAGCTTTACCGACATCACCGAAGATGCCCGCGTGCGCGAGGAACTGCGCCGCACGCTCGACGAACTGGAGCTGCGCGTTGCCGAGCGCACCCGCGAACTGTCCGAGGCCAACCGCCGGCTGGCCCGCTCGGACCGGGAAAAGACCCGCTTCCTCGCTGCTGCAAGCCACGATCTGCTCCAGCCGCTCCATGCCGCGCGGCTGTTCACCGCCGCGCTGGGCCGCGATGTCGATGCCGGCGGAGCGCGGCTGGTCACCCGCGTCGAGGCCGCGATCGTGGCCGCCGAAGACCTGCTGCGCGCGCTGCTCGATATTTCCAAGCTCGATGCCGGCGGGGTCACCCCGCGGCCCGAGCCGGTCAACCTTGGCGCATTCCTCGCGGATCTGACCGAAAGTTTCCGCCCGCTGGCCGAGGAAAAGGGCCTGACCCTGCGGCTGGGCGCGACCCCCGGGGTGATCGAGACCGATCCCGGGCTGCTGCGCTCGGTGATGCAGAACTTTCTCACCAATGCGGTGCGCTATACCCGCGCCGGCGGCATCCTGGTGGGCGTGCGGCGGCGCGGGAGCGAATGGCGGATCGACGTGGTCGATAGCGGGGTCGGCATCCAGCCGGGCCAGATGGCCGCGATCTTCGGCGAATTCACCCGGCTGGGCGAGGTCGAGGTCGAAGGGCTGGGGCTGGGGCTGGCGCTGGTTGAACGGATCGCGCGGCTGCTGGGCGGGCGGGTCGATGTTGCCTCGGTGCCGGGCCGGGGCAGCCGCTTCAGCCTGGTCCTGCCAATGCAGCCGCAGGACGCCGCCCCGCTTGAACCCGCGCACGCCGCCGCGCCGGCTGCCCCGACCCGCGCGCTGCGGGTGCTGGTAATCGACAACGACGCGCTGATCGTCGAGGCGAGCTGCGCCCTGCTCCACGGGCTGGGCCATACCGCGCTGGGCGCCAGCGAAGGCGCGGGCGCGCTGGCGCTGTGCGGCGAAGCCGACGCGGTGCTGGCCGATTACCAGCTCGACAATGGCGAGGATGGACTCAGCCTGATCGCCGCGATCCGGGCGCGCCGCCCGGGCCTGCCGGCCCGGCTGATCACAGCCGAAACCGGGGCCGCCATGCACGCGCGGGCCAGGGCCATGGGGATCACGATCCTGGCCAAGCCGGTCGATCCGGCCGCGATCGAACAGTTTCTGGCTGAAGCCTCAGTGGCGCAGGTCTAGCCCGAGCGAACGGGCGACCAGCGCGGCCTGGGTGCGGTTGCGCACATCCAGCTTGCGCATGATCGCGGTCATGTGCGCCTTGACCGTCGCCTCGCTCATGCCCAGCGAATGGGCAATCTGCTTGTTGAGCTGCCCTTCAAGCACCGCCAGCAAGACCTTGAGCTGGGTCGGGGTCAGCCCGGCCACGGTTTCGCGGATTGCGTCATCCCCTTCGGGCGGAACGGCGGGGGCTGCGCGCGGCACGGCCTCCATCGCCCGGGCAATGGCCGCCTCGATCGCGGCCAGATCGCTGTCCTTGCGCAGGAACCCGGTGGCCCCGAAGGCGCGCACTTCCTCGGCCGCGGCGGCGCCCTCGGCGCTCGACACCACCAGGATCGGCACCTCGGGGCGTTCGGCATGGAGCAGCGCGATCCCCGAATAGCCGACCGCGCCGGGCATCTTGAGATCGAGCAGGATCAGTTTGAGCCCGTCCG
>JAYSCF010000004.1:1483-6903 GCA_041915005.1 Novosphingobium sp. | reverse complement strand
CCCCGCCTCGATCACCCGCGCCGCGGGCAGCACCCGGCCGACCGCCAGGGCCAGGGCCTGGCGGAACAGCGGGTGATCGTCGGCAATGAGGACGGTTTGGTTCACGCCTTCTCCAGATGCGGCCGGTTGGCCAGGAGATGATCGACTACCGAGGGATCGGCAAGAGTGGATGTGTCGCCAAGATTGGAAACATCGTTTTCGCCGATCTTGCGCAGGATCCGGCGCATGATCTTGCCCGAACGCGTCTTGGGCAGGCCCGGCGCGAACTGGATCACGTCGGGGGTGGCGATCGGGCCGATTTCGTGACGCACCCACTGGATCAGCTCGCGGCGCAGCGCCTCGTCGGGTTCGACATCGGCATTGGTGGTGACGAAGGCATAGATGCCCTGGCCCTTGATGTCATGGGGCATCCCCACCACGGCGGCTTCGGCCACCTTGGTATGGGCCACCAGCGCGCTTTCGATCTCGGCCGTGCCCATGCGGTGGCCCGAGACGTTGATCACATCGTCGATCCGCCCGGTGATCCAGTAATAGCCGTCTGCATCCCGGCGGCAGCCATCGCCGGTGAAATAGGCACCTTTGAAGGTGCTGAAATAGGTCTGGAAGAAGCGATCGTGATCGCCCCAGACGGTGCGCATCTGCCCCGGCCAGCTATCGGTCACGATCAGGCAGCCATCGCCCGGTCCCTCGATCGGCGCGCCATCGTTGTCGACCAACTGCGGCTGGACGCCAAAGAACGGGCGGGTGGCCGAACCCGGCTTGAGCGCGGTTGCGCCGGGCAGCGGGGTGATCATCGTGCCGCCGGTTTCGGTCTGCCACCAGGTGTCGACGATCGGGCAGCGGCTATCCCCCACCACCTTGTGATACCACTCCCAGGCCTCGGGATTGATCGGCTCACCCACGCTGCCCAGCAGCCGCAGCGACTTGCGGCTGGTCTTGGCGACCCATTCATCGCCCTCGCGCATCAGCGCACGCAGCGCGGTGGGGGCGCCATAGAAGATTTCGACGCCAAACTTGTCGACCACCTGCCAGAACCGGCTGGGATCGGGGAAATTGGGCACGCCTTCGAACATCACCGTGGTCGCGCCGTTGATCAGCGGGCCATAGACCACATAGGAATGCCCGGTGACCCAGCCGATATCGGCCGCGCACCAATAGATCTGGCCGGGTCGGTAATCGAACACGTACTGGTGGGTGATCGAAGCCCAGACGCCGTAGCCCCCGGTGGTGTGGAGCACGCCCTTGGGCTTGCCGGTGGAGCCCGAGGTATAGAGGATGAACAGCGGATCCTCGGCGTTCATCTCTGCGGGCGCGCAATGCGTGGACTGGGTGGCAATCGCTTGCCCCCAGTCCACGTCGCGACCCGGCACACGCGGCACATCGGCGCCGGTGCGCTGGAGAACGATGACCGTATCGACCCCCTGGCAGTGGGTCAGGGCTTCATCGACATTGGCCTTCAAGGGAACCTTCTTGCCCCCGCGCAGCCCTTCATCGGCGGTCAGCACGATCCGGCTGTCGCAGTCCGTGATCCGCCCGGCGAGCGCCTCGGGGCTGAAGCCGGCGAAGACGATCGAATGGATCGCGCCGATCCGTGCGCAGGCCAGCATCGCCACGGCCGCTTCGGGCACCATCGGCAGGTAGATCGTCACCCGGTCGCCCTTGGCCACCCCCCGGCTCTTGAGCAGGTTGGCGAACCGGCAGACCTGCTCGTGCAGCTCGCGGTAGGTGATCCGGCGCTCGGCGTCGGCTGGATCATCGGGTTCCCACAGGATCGCTATCTGATCGCCGCGCGCCGCCAGATGGCGATCAAGCGCATTGGCGCAGAGGTTGAGCGTGCCATCGGCAAACCATTCGATCCCGAAATCGGCCTCGGCAAAGCTGGTGTCCTTGACCCGGGTAAAGGGGCGGATCCAGTCGATCCGCTGCGCCTCGTCGCGCCAGAAGCCTTCGGGATCCTCGACCGAGCGGCGATACATCGCGTCATAGCGCGCCTCGTTGATCAGCGCGTCTGCGGCCCAGTTGGCGGGCACGGGATAGAGGGCTTCACCCATCCCCGATTCTCCTCTTCCAGATTGAATGGCTTTGACGCCAGCCTAGCCCGCCCGGCCCGCCCCCGGACCATAGACCAAGGTCGTAGATCGCCGACCAAGGTCGCTCTGGCGCGGGCGGCCCGCTCCGCCATGCTGGCATGAACCCGCAAATGGGCTTTGGGAAAGCCGCGCGGGACAGGAATGGAGAGGGACATGACCAAGGGACAGACCACCCTGATCGCCGGCCTGCTGGCCGCCAGCGCGCTGGTTGCACCGCAGGCCGCAATGGCCCGCCCGGCCGCCGATACCGCCGCGCTGGCCGCCCGGCTTGACCGGCTGGAGGGCGAACTGGCCGCGCTGAAATCGGATCTGGCCGCGGCCCATGCCGAAACCGCCGCGGCCGCCGCCCGCGCCAACGCCGCCGATGCCCGCGCCGCTGCCGCCGCGCAGCAGGTTGCCGCGATCGAAGCCCGCCCAGCACCGGCACCGGCCGCGCCGAGCGAAGGGATGCGCAGCGGCAACACCACGATCAAGCTGGGCGGCTATGTCAAACTGCTCGCCGGCACGACCCGCATGGCCGAAGGTGAAGTGGCGAGCAACACGCTGGGCCGCGATTTCTACCTGCCCCAGGCGATCCCCACCGGGACCGGCCCGGCCAGCCGCACCACCGATTTCACGGCCAAGCAATCGCGCTTCTGGCTCAACCTCGCCTCGGATGTCGCGGGCCACGCGGTGAAGGGCTATGTCGAGGCCGATTTCCAGACCTCGCCCGGCACGCAAGGCTCGCAGCGCACCACCAACGGTTACAACCTCGCGCTGCGCCGCGCCTATGTCCAGGTCGACAAGTGGACCTTCGGCCAGGACTGGACGACCTTCCAGTATGTCGCCGCGCTGCCCGAAACCACCGACTATGTCGGCGGCGCCGAAGGCACGGTCTTCGTGCGCCAGCCGCAGATCCGCTACAGCACGCCGCTGACCAAGGCGCTGACGCTGAACCTTGCGGTTGAAAATCCCGAATCCGGCACGGCCACCGCGGGATCGGCCACCCTCATCGAAAACGGCAAGGATCACCTGCCCGATTTCACCGCCCGGCTGGCCTATGCCGGGGCGAAGGGGGAACTGTCGCTGGCCGGGATCGGCCGGCAGGTGCGCAGCGAAACCGCCGGGGTCGGCGCCGCCACCGCCGGCTATGGCGCCAGCGCGGCGGGCAAGCTTTATTTCAACGCCGCCAAGACCGGCGATCTGCGCGTGATGGTCACCTATGGCCGCAACATCGGCCGCTATGTCGGGCTGAACTTCGCGCCCGACGCGGTCTATGTCCCGGCAGCCAACCGGCTCGAAAGCGCCAATGTCTTTGCCGCGATCGCCGCGCTGCGCGTGCCGGTCGGGCCGGGGCTGAGGGTCAACGTGATGGGCAGCTACCAGTCGGTCGACTATGCCGACGTGCTGACCCTGGCCCAGATCGGCACGTTCAACCAGCGCGCGTGGAGCGGGGCGGCGAACCTGTTCTATTCGCCGGTCAAGAACGTCGACCTCGGGATCGAATACCGTCATGGTGAACGCAAGCTGGTCAGCGGCGCGCAGGGCGCGACCGACCGGATCGAGTTCGCCGCCAAGTACAGCTTCTGACCAGAACATAACAGGAGAGGGACCATGGAATATCACGATACGGCGGAGGAATGCCCCGCCACCACGTGGCCACCCACGATGAAAAGCTGATCATCACCGCGTCCTCGCTCGGCACGGTGTTCGAATGGTATGACTTCTACCTCTATGGCCTGCTGACCGCGATCATCGCGGCGCAGTTCCTGACCGGGCTCAATGCCACCACGTCCTATATCATGGCGCTGCTGGTGTTTGCCGCGGGCTTCATCGTGCGCCCGTTCGGGGCGCTGGTGTTCGGGCGGATCGGCGACATGGTCGGCCGCCGCTATACCTTCATCGTCACCCTGCTGGTGATGGGGCTTTCGACCTTCCTGGTCGGCTGCCTGCCCACCTACAAGACCGCCGGCGTTGCCGCGCCGATCATGCTGGTGGTGCTGCGCATGTTCCAGGGCCTGGCGCTGGGCGGCGAATATGGCGGCGCTGCCACCTACGTTGCCGAGCATGCCCCCGAGGGCAAGCGCGGGCTCTACACCAGCTGGATCCAGATCACCGCCACGGCGGGCCTCGCCATGGCGCTGCTGATCGTGATCCTGGTGCGCTCGCCGGTGACCGGCGTGGGCGAGGAAGCCTTCAAGGAATGGGGCTGGCGGATTCCCTACCTGGTCTCGGGCCTGTTCCTGACGGTCGGGCTGTGGCTGCGGCTCAAGCTGCATGAATCGCCGGTGTTCCAGAAGATGAAGGCCGAAGGCAGCAATTCGAAGCGCCCGCTGACCGAAGCCTTCGGGCAGTGGAAGAACCTCAAGGTCGTGCTGATCGCCTTCTTCGGCGCCATCGCGGGCCAGGCCGTGGTGTGGTACACCGGCCAGCTCTATGCGATGTTCTTCCTCGAAAAGATGCTCAAGGTCGATGGCATCACCTCGAACACGCTGATCGCAGTGGCCCTGCTGCTGGGCGCGCCGTTCTTCCTGTTCTTCGGCTGGCTGTCGGACAAGGTCGGGCGCAAGCCGATCATCATGGTCGGCTGCGCGCTGGCGGCCGTGACGCTGTTCCCGGTGTTCCACAACCTGACCGCCGCCGCCAACCCGGCGCTGGCCAAGGCGCTGGCCCAGGCCCCGGTAACGGTGACCGCCAATCCGGCCGAATGCTCGTCGCAGTTCGACCCGGTCGGCAAGAATCCGTTCGACACCACCAGCTGCGACATCGTCAAGAACGCGCTGGCCAAGGCCGCGGTGAACTACACCAACGTCGATGCCCCGGCGGGCACCCTGGCCTCGATCACCATCGGCAGCCAGACGCTTGTCGCACCCGATCCCTCGCAGCTTGCCGGTGACGCGCGCAAGCAGGCGATCGCCGCCTTTACCGCGCAAGTGGTGGGCGCCCCGGCCGTCGCTGCAGCTCCGGCCAAGGACGGCAAGCCGGCGGTCGAAGCCAAGGCGGCCGTGGTCGGCGAACTGACCAAGGTCGGCTATCCGAGCAAGGCCGATCCCGAGCAGATCAACAAGCCGCTGGTCGTCGCGATCCTGTTCTACCTCGTCCTGCTGGTGACCATGGTCTATGGTCCGATCGCGGCGATGCTGGTCGAACTGTTCCCGAGCCGGATCCGCTACACCTCGATGTCGCTGCCCTATCACATCGGCAACGGCTGGCTGGGCGGGCTGCTGCCGGCGATCGGCTTTGCCATGGTCGCGGCCAAGGGGGATATCTACTACGGGTTCTGGTATCCCGTGGTGATCGCGGCGGTGACCCTGGTGATCGGGCTGGTCGCCCTGCCCGAAACCTTCCAGC
>JAYSCF010000004.1:0-1448 GCA_041915005.1 Novosphingobium sp. | reverse complement strand
TCGACCCGCACCCTGCCGGGGGGGCCGCGCCGTGCGCCATCTCCAGGCGCGGCCCCCACGGCACCCTTTACGGAGCAGTTCATGACCATGCAGCTCAGCACCCGATCGGGCCTCACGCTCAGCGTGCGCGCCGCCAGCGAGACCGACGAAGCCGCGCTGGCAGCCTTCTTCGATACCGTCTCGGACGAAGACCGCCGCTTCCGCTTCTTTGCCGCGGCCGAGCATGTCAGCCATGAACAGCTCGATCCGCTGATCCATGCCGATCACTTCCAGTCGGAAAGCTTCCTTGCCTTCGATACGGCCAGCGGCGACCTCGTAGCCTCGGCGCTGCTCGCCTGCGACAAGGCGATGGACACCGGCGAAATCGCCGTCTCCATCCGCAACGACTACAAGGGCCGGGGCGTGGGCTGGGCGCTGCTCGATTTCCTGGGCCAGCAGGCCAAGACCCGCGGGCTGCGCCGGGTGATCGCGATCGAGGCGCGCGACAACCACGCCGCGATCGAACTCGAACGCGAAAAGGGCTTTGTGCCGGAACCCTTCGAGGACGACCCCAGCCTGGTGATCCTGTCCAAGTCCTTCCGCTGAGAAAGAGCCGCGATGAGCGAAGCCTACCTGCGCGCCTGGCGCGAAAGCATCGACAGCCCCGCCACGTTCTGGGGCAAGGCCGCTGAGGCGATCGACTGGATCAAGCCCCCGGCCAGCACCTATGACGATGCGCAAGGCTGGTTCGCGGGCGGCACGCTCAACACCTGCTACAACTGCGTCGATCGCCACGTGGCGGCCGGGCGCGGCGATGACATCGCCCTGTCCTATGACAGCCCGGTCACCGACGTGGTCCAGCAGTTCACCTATGCCCGGCTCCAGGACGAGGTTGGGCGGGTCGCGGCGATGCTCGTCTCGCTCGGCGTCGCGCGGGGCGACCGCGTGATCCTCTACATGCCGATGATTCCGCAGACGGTCTTTGCCATGCTCGCCTGCGCGCGGATCGGGGCGATCCATTCGGTGGTGTTCGGCGGCTTTGCCCCGCTCGAACTGGCCAAGCGGATCGACGATGCCGCGCCCAAGGTTCTGCTCACCGCCAGCTGCGGGATCGAAGGCGCGCGCACGATTGCCTACAAGCCGATGGTCGATGAGGCACTCAGCCTCGCCCGGCATCCGGTCGAACGCGTGGTGGTGTTCCAGCGCGAGCGCCTGGCCGCAGACCTGGCCGCACCGCGCGATCTCGATTGGGCCGCGCTGCGCGATGCCACCGCCGCCGATCCCGTGCCCGCCCCGGCCGAACTGGCAGCCAGCGATCCGCTGTATATTCTCTATACCTCGGGCACCACCGGCACTCCAAAGGGCGTGGTGCGCGAAAACGGCGGCCATGCCGTCGCGCTCGCCTGGTCGATGGCCAACATCTACGGCATCGGCGCGGGCGATCCGTTCTGGGCGGCGAGCGACGTGGG
>JAYSCF010000003.1:25887-31731 GCA_041915005.1 Novosphingobium sp. | reverse complement strand
ATCGTTTCGGTCAACACCGAAGACCCCTTGGCCAGACACAGCATCGCCATCAGCTGGGCCTGCATGTCGGTGGCAAAGCCCGGATAGGGCGCGGTTGACAGCGTCACCGGCTTGAGCGGGCCGTCGGCAGCGACATAAAGCCCGCTGACTCCGCCCGCATCGGTGCGCGGTTCGCAGAACACGCCCGCATCGCGCAGCGCCTGGACCGTGGCGTCCATTTCCTCGACCACGGCGTGCTTGAGGAACACGTCACCCCCGGTGATCGCGGCGGCGCAGGCATAGGAGCCGGCCTCGATCCGGTCGGACATCACGCGGTAGGTCGCGCCGTGCAGCCGGTCGACCCCGTGAATGGTGAGGTCGCTGGTGCCGATCCCTTCGATCTGCGCGCCCATCGCCACCAGCAGGCGGCACAGGTCGACGATTTCCGGTTCGCGCGCGGCATTGTGCAGCACCGACTTGCCCTTGCACAGCACGGCCGCCATCAGCGCGTTCTCGGTCGCGCCGACCGAGACCACCGGGAAGGAATAGCGCCCGCCCGGCAGGCCGCCATCGGGGGCAATCGCGCGGACATAGCCAGCGGCGAGTTCAATCGTTGCGCCGAGCGCTTCAAGCGCCTTGAGGTGCAGGTCGATCGGGCGGTTGCCGATCGCGCAGCCGCCGGGCAGCGAGACGGTGGCTTCGCCCATGCGGGCCAGCATCGGGCCAAGCACGAGGATCGAGGCGCGCATCTTGCGGACCAGTTCATAGGGCGCGACCGAGCTGGTGATGCGCGGGGCCTCCAGCGTCATCACCCGGCCAAAATCTTCAGGACGGGTGCCGGCGATCGTGGTCGAAATGCCGAACTGGTTCATCAGGTGCTGGAACCCGTCGATGTCCGCCAGCCGCGGCAGGTTGCGCAGGGTCAGCGGTTCGTCGGTCAGCAGCGCGCAGGGCAGCAAGGTCAGCGCGGCGTTCTTGGCGCCGGAAATCGGAATGGTGCCGGAAAGGCGCTTGCCGCCTTGGATGATGATCTTGTCCATGCTCGCGGTTTAGCCGGATTTCGTGGCGCGGCAAGACTTGCGGATTGCTATGCACAGCGCCGGTTGCGCCGCCGGAGCGAAACGGCTTTAACGCGGCTGCAACACGAATGGGTCAAGACGAAGACATGAGCACTGCATCCTCGCGCAAACCGATCCGCAAGGCCGTCTTCCCGGTGGCGGGGCTTGGCACCCGCTTCCTGCCCGCGACCAAGGCGATCCCCAAGGAAATGCTGCCGATCATCGATCGTCCGCTGATCCAGTACGCGGTGGATGAAGCGCGCGAGGCGGGGATTGAACAGCTGATCTTCGTGACGGGGCGCGGCAAGACCGCGATTGTCGAGCATTTCGACATGGCCTTCGAACTTGAAACCACGATGAAGGACCGCGCCAAGACGCTCGAAGTGCTGGAGCCGACCCGCATCCAGCCGGGCAACCTCGTCACCGTGCGCCAGCAGGTGCCGCTGGGCCTGGGCCATGCGATCTGGTGCGCGCGTGCGATCGTCGGGGATGAACCCTTCGCGATCTTCCTGCCCGACGAACTGATGATCGGCAGTCCGGGCTGCATGAAGCAGATGGTCGATGCCTATAACGAAGTGGGCGGCAATCTGATCTCGGTGCTCGAAGTGCCCGAGGATGAAGTGTCGAGCTATGGCGTGATCGCCCCGGGCGCGCGCAAGGGGGCGCTGACCGAGGTGCAGGGCCTGGTCGAAAAGCCGCGCCGCGAGGACGCGCCATCGAACCTGATCATTTCGGGCCGCTATATCCTCCAGCCCGAAGTGATGCGGGTGCTTGAAGGCCAGGAAAAGGGCGCCGGGGGCGAAATCCAGCTGACCGATGCGATGGCGCAGATGATCGGCCAGCAGCCGTTCCACGCGGTCACCTTCGGCGGCAAACGCTATGACTGCGGCTCGAAGACCGGCTTTGTCGAGGCGACGCTGGCCATCGCGCTCCAGCGCGAGGATATGGCTGACGAGGTGCGGGCAATCGCCCGCCGCCTGCTCGGCGACTAGGGTCAGCCCCCTTGCTCTTGCCGTGCGCCTGCATAGACTGGGCGCAAACAGCAAGAACAGGGAAGGGGACAGGCCGATGGCCGCGCTCGATTACGCCGTATCGGATCACATCGCCACGATCACGCTCAACCGCCCCGAGCGGATGAACACGATCTCGCGCGAGATGCTCGACGAACTGACCCAGACGCTGGTGCGCGCCAACCAGGACAAGGACGTGCGGGTGGTGGTGCTGACTGGCACGGGCCGGGCGTTTTGCGCGGGGCTTGATCTGAACGAGGCCTCCAGCGGCGAGGGGATCGGCGGGCAGAGCAGCTTTGCCGACACGCTGGACCTGCGCAACACCCCGCCGACAGTGCTGTTCGAAATCGACAAGCCGGTGATCTGCGCGCTCAACGGTTCGGCTGCGGGCTATGGCATGGACCTCGCGCTGGGCTGCGATATCCGCATCATGGCCGACAATGCCAAGCTGGCCGCCGCTTTCGTCAAGCGCGGGGTCGTTCCCGAAAGCGGCGGCACCTGGTTCCTGCCGCGGATGATCGGCTGGGCCAAGGCGAGCGAGATCATCTTTACCGGGCGCACCCTGTCAGCGGCCGAATGCCTGGCCGAAGGGCTCGCCAACCGGGTGGTGCCGGTCGATGCCGTGGCCGCCGAGGCGCGCAGCCTGGCGCTGGAAATCGCGGCCAATGCGCCGATGGCGGTGCGCGCGGCCAAGCGGATGATGCGGATGGGGCTGGACGAGCCATTCCCGACCCATGTCCAGCACGTCTACCTGCAATTGCTGCCGCTGTTCGCCAGCGCCGATTTCAAGGAAGGCGTGGCATCGTTCCTGGAAAAGCGCCCGGCGCGGTTCACCGGGAAGTAGTGGGCGCAGGAGGGGCTAGGCCCCTCCCGATCCCGGTCAGCGGCTGGCGGTAAAGCGCAGCGGCAGGGTCTTGAGCCCGCCGACGAACGTGCTTTTCGCGCGGCGCGGCTCGCCCGCCAGTTCGACGCTGTCGATCCGGTCGAGCAGTTCCTCGAACAGGATGCGCATTTCCAGCCGCGCGAGGTGCAGCCCGAGGCACTGGTGCGCGCCTGCGCCAAAGGCGACGTGGCGGTTGGCCGCGCGCGCGGCATCGAACTTGCGCGGATTGTCGAACTGCGCCGGATCGTGGTTGGCCGCGACATAGTTGAGCATCAGCCATTCGCCCGCCGGAATCTGGACCCCGCCGATTTCGACATCGACCGCGTTCGAGCGCATGAAATGCTGCACCGGGCTGGTCCAGCGGATCGCTTCCTCGACGATGCCCGGCAGCAGGCTGCGATCGGCCTTGACCTTGGCGAACTGTTCGGGATCGCGGGCCAGGGCCAGCATCGCCCCTGCGGTCGAAGCGCTGGTGGTATCGTGCCCGGCGCTGGCGGTGATGATGTAATAACCCGCCCGGTCGCGCGCGCTGATCGGTTCGCCATCAATCTCGGCGGTGGCAAGGATCGTGGCGACATCGCCGGTCGGGTTGGCGCGGCGATCGGCCGCGAGCTTTTCGAAATAGGCCTCGAAATCGGCCACTGCGCCGAACACGATCTGGGTGATCTGTTCCGGCGTCAGTTCGGCCATGCCCGACTTGTTGAGTTCTTCATCCTGTCCGCCAAACATCTGCTGGGTCAGGAACAGCATCCGCGGTTCGTCTTCCTCGGGCACGCCGAGGATCTGCATCACCACGTGAAGCGGATAGGGCGAGGCGACTTCTTTCACGAAGTCCGCTTCCGGCCCGGCTGCCACGAGCCGGTCGACGGTCTTCCGCGCCAGCTCGCGGATGCTGGCCTCGATCGAGCGCAGGTTCTTGGGCATGAACCATTCCTGCGTCAGCCGCCGCAGCTTGGGATGCTTGGGCGCATCGAGCACGACCAGCGAGGAAACGAGATTGGGGCTTTCATCGCCCTGCTGGGCCGTGATCTGCCGGGCCAGCGCTTCGCCGCCCTTGTTGGTGAACACGGTGGCGCGCGGCGCGTTGAGGAAGACCGCGTTTTCCTTGCTCACCCGCATCACGTCTTCATAGCGGGTCAGCAGGTAGAACGGCTCGTGATCGCCGTCGGGCGCTTCGATCCGCAGCACCGGGCTTTCGCTGCGCAGCTGGTCGAACAGGTCAAGCAGGCCATCCCATTCGGCATAGGACTTGGGATCGATGACCGCGCGGGCGACCTCGGGCGAAGCGATGGGAGCATTCATCGCGCTTACCCCTGCGCCTGGGCGGCTTCGTAAGCCGCCTTGTATTCATCGCGCAGCAGCCGCTTGTAGAGCTTGCCGGTCTGCTCGCGGGGCAGGGCCTCGCGGAAATCGATCTGGCGCGGCATCTTCACCCCCGACAGCTGCGGGCGCAGATAGGCGGTCAGTTCGTCGGCCAGCGCCGGTCCGGCATCGGCCATGTTCGCCGGCTGGACCACGGCAACCACGCGTTCGCCAAAATCGGGATCGGGCGCGCCGATCACGGCGGCATCGGCCACCTTGGGGTGCAGCACCAGCAGGTTCTCGATCTCCTGCGGGTAAATATTGACCCCGCCCGAGATGATCATGAAGCTCTTGCGGTCGGTCAGGAAGACATAGCCTTCCTCGTCCTCGATGCCGACATCGCCCAGGCTCGACCAGCCATGCTTGTTGCGGCTCTCGGCGGTCTTGACCGGATCGTTGTGGTATTCGAACGGCACGGTGTCTTCGGCCGGCTCGAAGAAGATCTGCCCTTCGGTGCCGCGCGGCACTTCATCGCCGTTTTCATCGCAGACCCGCACCGTGCCCGTCAGCGCGCGGCCAACCGAGCCAGGGCGCTGGAGCCATTCGGGGCTGGTGATGAATGTGAAGCCGTTGCCTTCGGTGCCGGCGTAGTATTCGTAGAGCACCGGGCCCCACCACTCGATCATCGCGTGCTTGACCGGAACCGGGCAGGGCGCGGCGGCGTGAATCGCGCACTTGAGGCTGGAGACGTCATACTTGCGCCGCACGGTCTCATCGAGCTTGAGCATCCGCACGAAATGGGTGGGCACCCATTGGCTGTCGGTGACCTTGTACTTCTCGATCAGTTCGAGCGCGTGTTCGGGATCGAACTTTTCCATCACCACCACGGTGCCGCCCAGCTTGTGGACCGACATGCACCAGCGCAGCGGTGCGGCGTGATAGAGCGGCGCAGGCGAAAGGTAGACGGCATCGCTCTGGATTCCGAAGGCCTGGTTGGCGAGGCCGACCAGCGAGTTCATCTGGGCGATGTCGGGATCGACCGGCAGCGGAATCTTGACGCCCTTGGGTTTGCCGGTGGTGCCCGAGGAGTAGAGCATGTCGACCCCGGCGCGTTCGTCGGCGATCGGGGTGTCGGGCTGGGCGGCGAGCGCGGCCTCGGCGCTAAGTTCGCCGGGAGTGTCGAAACGCAGCTGGGCGACCTTGGGCGAAAGCGCGGCCACTTCATCGAGCGTCGTGGCAAGGTAGGCCGAGCCCACGAGCAGCTTGGCGCCGCTGTCTTCGAGGATATAGGCGATTTCCGGCGCAGTGAGGCGGCTGGAGATGCAGACATAGTGGACCCCGGCGCGCTGCGCGCCCCAGGCCACGCCGAAATACCACGGGTGATTTTCCATGCAGATCGCGATGGTTTCACCGACCCCGATCCCGCGCGAACGGATCAGCTGGGCGACCTGGTTCGAGCGCTTGTCGAGTTCGCCGAAGGTGATCGTTTCACCGCTGGCGGCCATGATGATCGCGGGCTTGTCGGGATTGGTCCGGGCGTGGACTGAAGGGTGCATCGAATCTCTCTCCAACGCGGCCGTTTCGGCCTGCTTGAAGAGGTGTTTAACCGAAC
>JAYSCF010000003.1:0-25869 GCA_041915005.1 Novosphingobium sp. | reverse complement strand
AAATCCCGGGGGGGTGGCCCGCCCACCCCCCCGCTTCCCAGCATCCTCCCGAAGCTGTGGTCCGGCCCGGATCTACTGTCCGGTGCCAGCGATCCGTCAAAACTTTAGAATTCGTCGTCGCCGTCGCCCATGGCCTGGACGTTGCCCGGGGCAGCCTTCACGGTGCCGACGCCCTGCAGATAGGGGATCGGGTTGACCGAAGCGCCAGCAATGCGGACTTCATAGTGCAGGTGCGGGCCGGTCGAGCGGCCGGTGGTGCCGACATACCCGATCACGTCGCCCTTGTGGACCGTCTGGCCGGCGGCAACGTTGAGGCGCGAAAGGTGGCCATAGCGGGTCTGGATGTCAGCGCCGTGTTCGATGCTGATGTAGAGGCCGTAGCTCGAAAACCAGTCGGCGCGGCTGATCATGCCGTCGGCAGTGGCATAGACCGGGGTGCCGGTCGGTTCGGCAAGGTCCACGCCCTTGTGCTGGCGGCGGCCGCCAAGCACCGGGTGCACGCGCATGCCATAACCGCTGGTCAGCGCGGCGCCTTCGACCGGCATGCGCGAGGGCACCGAAACGGTGGTCGGGCGCATGGTAGCGGCGGTCGGCACCATGCCAAGCGTGCCAGCGGCCGAGGCCGAGCTGTTGGAAGAGGTGGTCCAGCCAGCGAACAGGCTGCGGAACTGATCGTCGCCGCCCTGCGCCGATTTGGCGGCTTGCGCGGCGCGCAGCGGCGCGGTCACGTCGGCGTTGGCGGCGCTGTTGGCCAGTGCGGGCTGGCTGATGGCCACGGCGGCGAAAGTGGCGATAGCGCCGACAACCGTCTTCACCTTGGCAAGAAACTCAATCGCGACCACTCGGATATTACCTTGTCTTGCGACCCTTGGAACGAACCCGAAAGCGCGATCCTGGACATTATGTGAAACGGTCGAAGGAACCCCCGCCATTTCGTGAGCGGGGCTTAACCGGGCCTCTGGTTAACAAGCAACCCCGGCATAGAAGGAGCGCGGTAAACCGGCTTGAAGGCGCGCCGAGTCGTTGAATGGAGGCTTCAGGCCGCCACTGAAATGGCGCGCAACCAGCATTTTCCAGTGATTCTCGGGTGATTCTCCGCGAGCCGAGCAGACCGCGGCGAAATGAGTTGATCCGAAGCCGACGTGGCGGATTTCATCGTCAAGGATTCGTTGCAGGATCCGCGCGCCCACCCGGTCGCCAGAGTCTTCGACCCGGGCGAGCGTGGCCGGGGTTACATCGAGCCCGCGCGCTTCGAGCACCATCGGCACCACGGCGAGCCGGGCGGCCACATCATGCGCAGTATTGCCGGCAGCCTCCCACAATCCGCCGTGGGCGGGCAGCGCGCCATAATGGCTGCCCATGGCCTTCAGGTGGCGTTCGATCAGCGCGAAATGCATCGCCTCGTCGGCGGCCACGGCAAGGAAATCGGCCACGAAATCGCGGCCCATCTCGCCGCCAAAGCGGCCGGCCATATCGAGCGCGAGGTCAATCGCGACGAATTCGATGTGCGCCAGCGCATGCCACAAGGCGATCCGCCCGCGTTCCGATCCACCGCGCCGGCGCTTGGGCATCTGGCCGGGGGAAAGCAGTTCGGGCTGGGCCGGGCGGCCCGGTTCATCAGGCATCGCGGTTTCAAAGCTGAATGCCAGCCGCCCGCCGCGCCAATCACGCACCAGCGCACGGGTGGCCATCACCTTGGCGCGCGGATCGCATTCAAGCAGGACCGCACGGATCGCGGCTGAAACGGACAGCACGAGCCGAGACGGCTAGAGCGCGCGGGCAGCGGCCAGCACGGCTTCGGCGTGGCCCTTGACCTTCACCTTGTCCCAGACCTGCGCGATGCGGCCATCGGCGTCGATCAGCAGCGTGGTACGGACCATGCCCATGTAGGTGCGGCCATAGTTCTGCTTCTCGGTCCAGATGCCCAGCGCATCGGATAGCCCGCCGGTTTCGGCATCGCTGGCCAGCGGGGCGGTCAACGCGTGCTTGGCGATGAACTTCTGGTGGCGCGCCGGGTTGTCCTTGGAGATACCGAGCAGTGCGGTCCCGGCCTTGGCGAATTCATCGGCGAGGGCTGAAAAGTCCTTGTTCTCGGTGGTGCAGCCGGGGGTGTCGTCCTTGGGATAGAAGAACAGCACCAGCTTGCGGCCGGCATAGTCCGAAGCCTTGATGCTGGAGCCATCGGGCGCGGTCAGGGCGATATCGGGCAGGGCGGCGCCGATGGCGGGCGGGGTGCTCATCATTCGATCTCCAGTGCTTCGCCGAAGGTCGCCTGCCATTGGGCGGCGACGGCGCGGCGGGAATCGGCCATGGCGGCCAGCAGGCTGTCCCAATCGCCGCAACCGCAGGCGCGCGCAAGCACCTCGCGCGCGGCGGGCAGCGGTTTCTGGGCATCGGGGGCGAGCAGCCGCGCGGCAATCAGGAACCGTCCGAGGATCGCATGGGCCTGGGCAAGATCGGCCGAGACCAGCCCCGCCCCTGCCAGTTCGCCCAGTGCCGCCGAGAGCGAGGGCGACATCCCGACCCCTTCGCGCAGTTGCAGGTAATGGGTGATGAATTCGACATCGACCAGTCCGCCGCGGGTCAGCTTGACATCGAGCGCGCCGTTGCCCGGCTTGTGGGTGGCCATGTCGCCCCGCATCTGCAGCACGTCGGCGCGCAGCTTGGCCGGATCGCGCGGCATGGTCAGCACCGATCGGATGATCTGGCTGAGCTCTGCCTGGCCGGCGGCCGGCCCATAGAGCGGGCGGGCGCGGGCCAGCGCCATGTGCTCCCAGGTCCAGGCGCTTTCGCGCTGATAGCGGGCAAAACTGTCAAGGCTGACGGCGAGCGGCCCCTGCGCTCCCGAGGGGCGCAGGCGCGTGTCGACTTCATAGAGCGCGCCCTCGGCCGTGGGCACCGAAAGCGCCGCACCGATCCGCTGTGCCAGCCGGTTGAAATAGAGCGTTGCGCCCAGCGGGCGGGGCCCGTCGCTTTCCCCGCCGTGATCGCCGGCAAACAGGAACACCAGATCAAGGTCGGAGGCATGGGTCAGCGCCCCGCCGCCAAATCGGCCAAGCCCCATGATGACGAGGTCCGCGCCCGCAATCCTGCCGTGGGCGCGCTCGAATTCGGCCAGAGTGGCGTCGGCCAGCACGATCAGGGCGGCTTCGGCAACCCGGGCCATGCCCTGGCCGATCTCCATCGGATCGCGCGCGCCTTCGACCAGCTGGACCCCCAGCGCAAAGCGCCGCTCGCCTACCCGGCGGCGGACCCGGTCCAACACCTGCTGGTAATCATCGTCCGCTTCGCCGCGCGCGAAATCAGCGGTGAGCGTGGCCACATCAGGCGGCAGATCAAAGGCCGAGGCATCGATCAGCGGATCGAGCAGATCGGCACGGCGGGCCAGGGCATCGGCCAGCGGCGGGGCCAGGCCCAGGATCCGGGCGAGCAGCTGGGCCAGCGCCGGGCGCGCTTCGAGCAGGCGGAACAGGTTGACCGCGCTGGGCAGGTTGCCGAGCAGTTCCTCCCACCGCAGCAGGGTGCGCTCGGGCTCGGGCGCGGCGGCAAAGGCGGTGAGCAAGGGGGTGAGCACGGCATCGAACGCGGCGCGCGCGGCATCGCTGCGCAGCGCGCGCAGCTTGCCCGAGCGCCAGCCTTCGATCCGTTCGGCCAGGGCGGCGGGATCGGCAAAGCCGAGTCGGGCGAGCTGGCCTTCGAGTGCTTCGCCCGCCGGGGCCGTGCCCGCAACCGCCGCGCCCTCTTCGGCATGCTGTGCGATCAGGCGGTCATACCGCTGTCCGACCGCCTCGGTGATGGTTTCCAGTTCGGCGACCAGCGCGGCGCCATTCTCCAGCCCCTCCAGCTGCGCAACATTGTCGAGCGCGGCGGGGTCGATCGGGAGAGAATGGGTCTGCTGGTCGGCCACCATCTGCAGCCGGTGTTCCAGTGTGCGCAGCCGGTCATAGCTTTCGCCCAGCACCTTGGCATCTTCGGCGGCGATCAGGCCGGCTTCGGCCAGGGCATCAAGGCTGGCACGGGTGCCGCGCAAGCGCAGCGCGGGCGTGCGCCCGCCGTGGATCAACTGGTGGGTCTGGGCGAAGAATTCGACCTCGCGGATCCCGCCACGACCCTGCTTGAGATTGAAGCCCGGCCCCGGACGCTGCGGGCCGGTGTGGTTGGCGCGGATCCGCTGGGTCAGCCGGCCGATTTCGGTGATCGCCCCGAAATCGAGGCTCTTGCGCCAGACGAAGGGACGGATCGCGGCGAGGAACGCTTCGCCCGCGGCAATATCGCCCGAACAGGCGCGGGCGCGGATGAAGGCGGCGCGTTCCCAGGCGAGCGCCGAACTTTCATAGTGGCTGAGCGCGGCCTCGACCGGAATTGCCAGCGGGCTGACTTCCGAGGCCGGACGCAGCCGCAGGTCGACCCGGAAGACATAGCCTTCACCGTCCACGTGGCTCATCGTCTGCATCAAGGTGCGCGCGATCCGCTGAGCCGCTTCGCCCGGCTCGTCGCGCGCCCGGCGGGGCAGGGTGGCCGGATCGTAGAGCAGGATCGGGTCGATGTCGGAGGAATAGTTCAGCTCGCCCGCGCCGTGCTTGCCCAGCGCCAGCGCGATGAAGCCAGCCGGTTCGGCATCGGCCACCCGCGCGCGGATCGCATCGGCAATCGCGGCATCAAGCGCACGGTCGGCAAAGGCGGACAGTTCGCCCACTACGCGCAGCAGCGGGAAGGCTCCTGCCAGATCACCCACGCCCAGCGCCACGGCCAGCGCCAGCTTTTCGCGGCGCAGCGCGCTGGCAACGCTGTCTGCGCCTTGGCCGGCGGCCTTGGCAAAGGCCAGCGCCGCTTCGCCGTCGCCCGCGGCGAGCAGGTCTTCCAGCGCGGGCAGCCGATCAAGGCCGCGCGTCAGATAGGGGGAGTGCGCGCGGGCGCGGGCAAGCGCGCTGGTCCAGTCGGCGGTCGGTCGATCGGTCATTGACACCGCGATGCCTTGGCGCGCGGCTGCGATCAAGGGACTGGATCAAAAGTCGGCCCGTAAAAGTCGCTCGTCGATGCGCGCCTTGCGCGTGCAGCGCCACTTTGCCAGACAGCGCCCATCCCGCGTGGATGGCATGGCGCATGTCTCCGCGTTCCGCATTACGAAAGGCTCCATCACCATGGCCCTGTCCTCGATCCGCTTCCTGCCTGTTGCTGCCGGCGCGCTGGCTCTTGCTCTTGCCGCCGGGGCCGAGGCCCGCCCGGTGCCGCTGCCCACGGTGAAAGTCCCCGCGATTTCGGCCACAACGCTTGATACGGTGACCAAGGTGCTGTCCTCCGACGCGTTCGAAGGGCGCGGTGCGGGCACGGCCGGCGAAGACAAGACGGTGGCCTATATCACCGAGCGCTTCAAGGCGGCCGGGTTGCAGCCGGGCAACCACGGCAGCTGGGTGCAGGATGTGCCGATTGTTGAAATCACCGCCAGGAATTCGAGCGGGCTGACCGTCAATGCCGGCGGGCAGAGCCTGCACTTCAATGATGGTGCTGACGTTGTTGCGGCCAGCTACCGCGTGACCGCGCACACCGCGCTCAAGGACGCGCCGATGGTGTTTGTCGGGTATGGCGTGAATGCCCCGGAACTGGGCTGGAACGACTATGCCGGGCTCGACATGAAGGGCAAGATTGCGGTGATCCTGATCAACGATCCCGACTATGCCAATCCGACCGAGGAAGGGCTCTTCAAGGGGCGCCGGATGACCTATTACGGCCGCTGGACCTACAAGTTCGAGGAAGCCGCCCGTCAGGGCGCCGCCGGGGCCCTGATCATCCACGATACGTTCCCCGCCGCCTATGGCTGGAACGTGGTCAACTCCAGCTGGACCGGCTCGCAGGACTATGTCCAGAAGGCCAATGACGCGATGGACCAGACCGAGGTCAACGGCTGGGTCCAGAAGCCGGTTGCCGAAGCCGTGTTCAAGGCTGCCGGTCAGGATCTGGCCGCGCTGACCGCGGCCGCCGGGCAGAAGGGCTTCAAGGCCGTGCCGCTGGGCGCCACCGCCAGCATCTCGTTCGACAACGAGATCAAGCGCGCCATTTCGCACAACGTCATCGGCATCCAGCCGGGCAAGAAGCGGGCCGATGAATATGTGCTCTACACCGCGCACTGGGACCATCTGGGCCACTGCACGCCCGACAAGACCGGCGATGACATCTGCAACGGGGCGGTCGATAACGCCACGGGCGTCGCCGCGCTGACCGCGCTGGCCGAAGCCAACGTCAAGGCGGGCGCGGCCGATCGCAGCCAGGTGTTCCTGGCCGTGACGCTCGAGGAATCGGGTCTGCTGGGGAGCGAGTTCTATGCCCAGAACCCGGTCTATCCGCTGGCCCGCACCGTGGGCGGGGTGAACATGGACGGCGTCGGCCCCGGCAGCCCGACCCGCGACCTGCAGGTGACCGGCGGCGACAAGTCGGAACTGACCCGCTACCTTGATGCCGCCAAGAAGCAACTGGGGCTTTACCAGACCGCCGAGGACCATCCCGAGCGCGGCCACTATTACCGGTCGGACCACTTCAGCTTTGCCAAGCGCGGGGTGCCGATGTTCGCGGTGGGCCGCGGGACCGATTGGGTAAAGGGGGGCAAGGCCGCGGGCGAGGCGGCGAGCGACGATTACGTCAAGAACCGCTACCACCAGCCCTCTGACCAGTATGATCCCTCCTGGGACTGGTCGGGCGCGGTGCAGGAAGCCTCGCTCTATTACCGGCTGGGGCGGATGCTGGCGATGACCACCGATTGGCCCAACTGGCACCCGACCGATGAATTCCGCGCGGTGCGCGATGCCAGCCGCGCCGCCGACGGGAAGAAGTAAGCAATGAACGATGCCCAGATGCATCATTCCCAGTTGCGGATGCCGCCCGAATGGCATCCGCAGTCCTTGTTGTGGATCGGTTTCCCGCACGATCCGGTTGAATGGCCGGGCTTCCTGGCCCGCGCGCAGGAACAGATCGCTGCCTTTGCCAGCGCGGTGGCCGAAAGCGGGCAAGAAGTCCGCCTGATCGTGCGCGACGAGGCCAACCACGCGCGCGCCGCGGCGCTGTGTTCGGCCAAGGTGGTGCTTGAAACCCGCCGCTATGGCGATGTCTGGCTGCGCGATACCGGCCCGCTGGTGGTGCAGCACGGGGCGCGGCAGGTGGCGCGGCGGTTCGGCTTCAACGGCTGGGGCGGCAAGTACCTGATGGACGGCGATCAGGAGATCGGCGCAGAACTGGCGGCCAGCGTCGGCCTGCCGGTCGAAACCTGCGACTGGATCCTCGAGGGCGGGGCGCTTGATACTGACGGGACCGGGCTTGTCGCCACGACCGAGCAGTGCCTGCTCAATCCCAACCGCAACCCGCACCTGACCCGCGCCGATCTGGAGGCGCGGCTGGCGCGCGATCTGGGGTTTGACCGGGTACTGTGGCTGGGCGATGGCCTGATCAACGATCACACCGATGGCCATGTCGACAATCTGGCGCGCTTCGTGGCGCCGAACGTGCTCGCACTGCCGCGGGCAACCGGGGGCAGCGATCCCAATGCCGCGATCTATGCCGATGCCAAGGCCCGGGCCGAAGCGGCCGGCGTGACCGTGCGCGAAGTGCCTTCGCCGGGCCGGGTGGAAACCGACGGGCGGATCGAGCCGGCCAGCTACATGAACTTTGCCATCACGTCGAAGCTGGTGGTCGTGCCGACCTATGGCACGGTGCATGACGCCGAAGGCGTGGCAGCAATCGCCGAACTGTTCCCCGATCGCGATACCGTGGGCGTGCTGGCCGATGCGGTGCTGGCAGGCGGCGGCAGCTTCCATTGTTCAAGCCAGCAATTGCCGCGCCCGGAATAGGGCTTTCGCGAGCAGCACAACAGACTATGGGGCAAGCGGTGAAGATTTCCCGGCAATTGTGGCGCTTGGCGCTTTCGGCGGCGACTGTGCTGCATGGCAGCGCGGCCCTGGCCCAGCGCGCGGGTGACAACGTCACCACCCAGTCGGGCGACGCCTTTGGCCGTTCGGTCGGCAATGAGAAGAGCGGGCTCTACAACAGCGACGATGTGCGCGGGTTCAATCCGGTCGATGCCGGCAATGTGCGGATCGAAGGGCTCTATTTCGATCAGATCGACAAGGTATCGACCCGGCTGGTCGATGGCAGCGCGATCCGCGTCGGCCCCGCGGCGCTGGGCTATCCCTTTCCCGCGCCGACCGGGCTGGTCGACTATTCGCTGACCCAGCCGCGCGCTGTCACCAGCTATTCGCTGCAGGTCGATACCGGCTCGACCTCCTCGGTCGGGCCCGGCAGTTCGCTCGAATTCAAGCAGCCCTTTGGCGGCGGGCGCTGGGGCGTCTCGGGCGGCATGGGCTTTCGCAACATGCACCGCTCCGAAGGTGGGGTAGGGTTGGTGCGCACCGTGGGGGCAACGCTGGCTTTCCGCCCGGCGCCCGATACCGAAGTGCTGATGTTTGGCGGCGATTTCCTCTATCGCAGCGATGAAGCCCACCCCACGCTGTTCCTTGCCGGGACTGCTGGCGCACCGCGGCTTCAACGCGGGCTGGATCTGTCACAGCCGTGGACCGGGCGCAGCAGCGATACCTGGCTGTTGGGCACGATCGCCAAGTTGCCGGTCGGATCGTTCCGGCTTGAAACCGGGGTGTTCTACACCTTGCGCAGCAATCACCGGGCCTACGCCGATCTCTTGACCGGGGTGTTGCCCGATGGAACCGCAGCTGGCCACAAGATCGTGGCTGAAGTGGGATCGCGTGACAGCTCGCTTTCGGGCGAACTGCGCTTGGTGCGCGAATGGAATGGCCTTGGTGCTCAGCAGCGACTGGTGGCCAGCCTGCGCGGCCGCAGCAAGGACCGCCTGTTCGGGGGCAGCCAATCCTTCCAACTGGGCGCAACCAACCTTGCGGCGCGCGATCTGCGGCTCGAGCCGGTCTATGCCTTTGGCGCCAAGAACCAGGACCGGGTCAGGCAATTGACCCTGGGGCTGGCCTACAACGTGGCTACTCCAGGTGGCTTGACGTTCGATTTCGACATTGCGCGCAGCCGCTATCGCAAGGCGGTTGACCTGGCGGACCCGGCGCTGGCCGATCCCCACACTGCCGATGATCCGACCTTGTGGAGCGTGGCGCTGTCCCGGCGGCTGGCATCCTGGGTGACGCTCTACGCCGGGCTGACCCACGGCCAGGAAGAGGCGCTGATCGCGCCCGATATTGCGGTCAACCGCTCGGAAGCGCCGCCCGCGATTCACACCCGCCAGATCGAAGCCGGGGCGAAGCTGGCCTTGACCCGCAAGCTGACCTTGATCGCTGGCGCCTTCACGATCACCAAACCCTATTACAACCTCGATCCCGCGCTGCGCTATCGCCAGCTGGGTTCGCTCGAAAACCGGGGGTTGGAACTGTCGTTGACCGGGCAGATCGCGCCCGGGCTCACCGTGGTGGGCGGCACCTTGCTGCTGGATCCGCGCATTTCGGGTGAGGGGGTCGATGCCGGGCAGATCGGCCCGCGCCCGGTTGGGCAAGTGCGCCGTCGTTCGGTGGTGAACCTCGATTGGCGGACGGCCGGGGGCACCGGCCCGCTGTCGTTCGATCTTGCGCTGGAAAGCCTGTCGAGCCGGACCGGCAATGCCGCCAATACGCTGAACGCGCCGGCGCGCACCACCGTTAACCTCGGCGCGCGTTATCGCTTCCACATGGCGGGGGGCAGTTTCCTGCTGCGCCCGATCGTGATGAACGTGACCAACAATTACGGCTGGAACGTTTCGACCAGTGGCGGGTGGACCTATACCCAGCCGCGCGCGGTGCTGGTGCAGGTGATTGCCGACTTCTGAACCGGCCGAGTAATGAGTGCTTACGTATGCCGTCTTGCCTTCGCTGGCGGGGCGCATAACCAGAGCCGGCCTCGAACCGCGGGGCGAGGAGAGGTTTACATGCGCATTGTCCGCTTGCTGGGCGCCGCTTCGGCGCTGCTGATCGCTGTTCCGGCTGCGGCCCAGAGCGCCCCCGACCTTGCCGAGGCGAGCCTTGCTTCGCCCGATGGTTCGATCACCGCGACGTTCGGCACCGACAACGACGGCCACCCGGTCTGGACCCTGTCGCGCAAGGGCAAGCTGCTGATCTCTGCCTCGCGCTTGGGCTTCCTGCTGACCGATGGCCTCGCGCTTGATCGCGGGTTCAAGCTGATCGGCGAAGCGCGCGCCAGCGGCGATGATACCTGGGAGCAGCCCTGGGGCGAACGCCGCTTCGTGCGCGATCACTACAACGAACTGACCGTCCAGTATCGCCAGGCCGAAGATCGCGGATCGCGGCTGATGAACGTGCGGGTGCGTCTGTTCGATAACGGCATCGGGTTCCGTTATGAACTGCCCGAGCAGCCCGGCATCAAGACCATGCGCATTGCCGATGAACTGACCCAGTTCAATGTGGTGCCCAAGGGCACCGCGCTGTGGATTCCGGGCGGCGACTGGAACCGTTATGAGCAGCTTTACCAGAACACCCCGATCGATGCGGTTTCCACCGCGCACACTCCGATCACCATGGTGCTTGAAGATGGCACTCACATGGCCTTCCACGAAGCCGCCCTGGTCGACTATTCGGCCTATTGGCTGAAGCGCGCCACCGGCCAGAACTTCCGCACCACGCTGTCCCCGTCCTCGCAGGGCGCGCGGGTGGTGCGCGATCTGCCGTTCGCCACGCCGTGGCGCACGATCCGCCTGGCCGACAATGCCGCCGGGCTGGTCGAGAACGACCTTGAACTCAACCTCAACGAACCCAACAAGCTCGGCGATGTCAGCTGGGTCAAGCCAAGCCGCTATGTCGGCATCTGGTGGGGGATGATCACCGGCAAGTGGTCCTGGGCCACTGGCCCCGATCACGGCGCAACCACCGCGCGGACCAAGGCGACGATCGACTTTGCCAAGAAGTACAATTTCGGCGGCGTGCTGGTCGAAGGCTGGAACGAAGGCTGGAACGCCGACTGGTTCAGCCGCGGCTTTGAATTCAACTTCACCAAGCCGACCCCCGATTTCGACATCAAGGCCGTGACCGACTATGCCAAGAGCAAGGGCGTGCGCCTGATCGGGCACCACGAAACCGGCGGCAACATCGCCAATTACGAAGCCCAGCTTGACGATGCGATGAAGTATTACGCCGGGCTTGGCGTCGATACGGTCAAGACCGGTTACGTTGCCGATGCTGGCGGAATCATCGCGCCTGGCGACAAGCCGGGCGATGTGCGGATGGAATGGCATGATGGCCAGCGCCAGGTGCAGCACCATCTCAAGGTGGTCGAAACCGCGGCGAAGTATCACATCGCGATCGATGCCCACGAACCGGTCAAGGACACCGGCCTGCGCCGGACCTATCCCAACTGGATCGACCGCGAAGGCGCGCGGGGCATGGAATACAATGCCTGGGGCCAGTTCGCGAACCCGCCGGGCCACGAAGTGAACCTGGTCTATACCCGGATGCTGTCGGGCCCGATGGACTTCACCCCCGGCGTGCTCAGCCTTGAAGGGGCGAACCACGTGCCGCTGGCCTCGACGCTGGCCAAGCAATTGGGGCTCTATCTGGCGATCTATTCGCCGATCCAGATGGCCGCCGACTTCCCCGAAAAGCTGCTCGAGCATCCGCGCGAGCTGGAATTCATCAGCAAGGTCCCGACCGACTGGGCCGAAAGCCACCTGATTGCCGGTGAAGTGGGGCAATATGCGATCTTCGCCCGCAAGGACCGCAAGAGCGCCGACTGGTTCGCTGGCGGGGTCAATAATGAAGTGGCGCGCACCGTGACGCTCAAGCTCGACTTCCTCGAGCCAGGCAAGCGCTACGTCGCCACGATTGCCAAGGACGGCGAAGGCGCAACCTATGCCAGCGCGGCGCGCTTCAACATTGCCTATGAAACCCGCACCGTGAAGCAGGGCGACGTGGTCACGCTGTGGCTGGCGCCGGGCGGCGGCGCGGCGATCCGGCTGCACCCCGGCAAGTAAGGGGCGATTGCATTGATTGCCCGGCCGGCCCGCGCGGGCCGGCCGGGTGAAACGTCAGATCGGCCGGGGAAGTGCAGTGGTTGCCTTCATCCGCTCCATCGAGAAGGTCGAACTGACATCGGCCAGATCGGGCACGGCGGCGATCAGCTTGCGATAGATCCGGTCGTAATGGGCGATATCGCGCACCACCAGCTTGAGCAGGTAATCGACATCGCCGGCCATGCGGTGGCACTCGATCACTTCGTCGAGCGCGGCGATGCCGCGGGCAAAGGCTTCGAGCCATTGCTGGTCATGCCGCCCGGTGCGGATCGCGACGAACACCGTGGTTGCCAGGCCCAGCTTGTCAGCATCAAGCAGGGCGACGCGCTTGGCGATCACGCCGGCATCCTCCAGCCGCTTGATCCGCCGCCAGCAGGCGTTGCTAGACAGGCCGACCCGGTCCCCTACTTCGTGCACCGGCAGCGCGGCATCGGCTTGCAGTACGCCGAGGATCGCCCAGTCAATCGTATCAAGTTGCAATTTTTCGCGGTTCATTGGGACAAATTAACCCAAAAATCGTAAAATGGCTAGAAAACAGGTGATGAAATCGCATTCGGGCTGCGGCAAATATGCCTCCAGCAACGGAGCCTGCCATGATCGATCCCGCCAAGCTGTTTACCGACCATCCCGCCAGCGTGGGCGAAAGCTATGCCGAACATCTGGTGATGGCGAGCGGGTTTGGGCTGCGGATGGTGGCGGGCGGGCTGGCCTGCCTGGTCCACGGGCTGCTGCCGTTCCTGTTCGTCAAGACCGGCAGCGCCCAGATCGCCACGCTGTACGAACGCATGGTCACCAACCGGCGGCGCAAGCCGCTGCCGATGCCCGGCGCCATGCCCCGGGCCGCACAACTGGATTTCGTGATCTAGGGTCCTTCGGGTCGCACCCCTAGAGCAGCAGCAGGGCAAAGCCCAGCGACGCTGCAAAGCTGGCGAGCGTAGCGGTCACCACGGGGATCGCCGCTCGCCAGCCCATTTCGAGCAGCAGGTCCATCCGGCTGCGCATCGCCGTGGCGGTCACCGCCAGCAGCAGCAGCGCCTTGGAACCGGTGAGGCAGGCCTTGGTTGCCTCTTGCGGCAGGCTGACCAGGCTGTTGAGCGCTACCACGCCAAGGAAGGCGGTAATGAACCACGGCAGGGCCAGTCGCCGCCAGATCGGCTGCTTGCCGCCGCCAGCGCTGTCCTGGCCGATGAACAGGCTGACCACCACCACCACGGGGGCGAGCAGCGCCACGCGGCTCAGCTTGACGATTGTGGCATAGCCGCCCGCGACATCGGAAAAGGCATAGCCTCCGCCGATCGCCTGGGCGACATCGTGGATCGAGGCGCCGATCAGGAACCCGGCCTCGCGGTCGCTCAGGCCCAGTTCTCCCGCCAGTGCCGGATAGACCGACATGGCAAAGGCGCTGGCCAGCGAAATCCCCACCAGGGTCAGCGCGAATTGCGCCTGGCTCAAGCGGTTCTTGCCGATCACGCCGTACAGCGCGAGCGCGGCGCTGGCCCCGCAGATCGCGGTCGCCCCGCCCGCCAGCATCCCGGCATAGGGCGATTGGCCGAACAGGCGCGCGCCCAGCATGCCGGCGGCAAAGGTCACGGCCATGACCACGACCAGCGCGGCAAAGGGCGCCGCGCCCAGCGCGATGATCTGGCTCGCGGTAACCTGCAGGCCCAGCACCACGATCCCGATCCGCAGGCAATTGCGCGACGCAAAGTCGAGCCCGCGGTGGGTGCGCGGATCGGCCGAGATGAAGTTGAGCGACAGCCCGACCAGCAGGCCGAGGAGGATGATCGGAAAGCCGTAGTGGTCTGACAGCCAGGCTGCCGCCGCCGCGGCTACCGCGCAAAGCGCAAGGCCGGGGAACAGGCCGTGGCGATCGCGCGCGGCCGCATCGGCGTGTTCGGCCAGGTGCAGTTCGCCGAACAGATCGCCGCCATTGGGCAGCGAATCCCAATCGATCGAGCGCCCCGGCTGTTTTGCCCCTGCCTGCATGGTATGCTGTCCCCCCCGCTGTTTGCGCCCTTGTGCCGCATCTTGGCGGCGGATGCAAAGTGGCGGGGGGAAAGCGGTCAGTCCTTGCCCGCCAGGCGCGCGGTTTCGGCCGAGGTCGATGCCGGACCGGTGTTGCGCTTGTTCAGCCCGAAATCGCGCGGGGTGCGTTCGAACGGTTCGGGATCACCCGGGCGCGGCTGATAGCCGAACAGCGGGCTCATGCCCGGGATCCGGCCCAGCCCGCCGAACAGGTCAAAGCCGCGCTCGATCCAGTCGCGCAGCGGTTCATCGTCGGTCATCGGTGGGACGTCGGCCACGCTGGCGCACCACAGGAACACCGCCAGCGCGCGGTAATCGGCATAGTTGGGCTGATCGCCGCCCAGCCACTTGCGGTCGCGCAGCAGCGCGCGCAGCGGTTCAAGCTCGGGCAGCACCTTGCCGAACGCCTCGTCGCGGTCCTTGGCCATTTCCTCGACCGGCTGGCCCCACATGCGCAGGCGGCTTTCGGTGATGTAGCCGATGTCCTCGCTCTTGCAGCGATCGCGGTATTGCACGGCAAAGCAGCGCACCCACGGGCTCACCGCGGTCTTCCACAGCCAGCCTTCGAGGAATTCGACCAGCGGCTTGAGGCTGGGGTCGGCGATCAGCGTCGGGCGATCGGGATACTTGGCATCGAGGTATTCCGCGATCAGCCAGGAATCGAGCACCCATTCGCCGTCATCGACGATCGCGGGCAGGCGTTCGCTGCGCCCGCCGGTGCGCTCCATGATCCCGGTGAAGCCGCCATCAACCACGTCGAGGTCAAACCCCTTGTGCTTCAGGGCATACTTGGTCGCCCAGACGAACGGGCTGGTGGTGCAGCCGCTGGCATGCTGGAGGTCGTAGAAGGTAATCGTGTTGTTCTGGGCCATGCTGATCCTCTCCGGCCGGCGTATTCTTGCCGTTTGTCTGGGGTTGGGGCGGGCAGATAACGCTTGCGCTTCGCCGCACCTGTGGCAAGAATAGGCGTAATAACTTACAAATTCCAGAGAGGATGTGCGATGCGGCAACTTGGGTGGGGCCAGGCGCTCGGCAGCGTGGCGCAGATGGCCTATGTGGTCGAAGACCTCCATGCCGCGATCGATCACTGCATTCGTGATCTCGGCGCCGGGCCGTTCTTCGTGATCGAAAGCTTCCTCCAGCCCGGCGCGCAGACCTATCGCGGGGCCGAGAGCAAGGCCGACATGCGCATTGCCATGGGCTTTGCCGGGCAGACCTGGATCGAACTGATCCAGCCGCTCGATGATCAGCCTTCGATCTACCGCGAAGTGATCGCGCAGCGCGGCTATGGCCTGCACCATCATGGCATCGCCTTCGCCGATGTAGAGGCGGCGCGGGCCGATTACGTGGCGCGCGGCTGGCGCGAATGCTTTCGCTCGCCCGTGCCAACCGGGGGCGATGTGATTTTTCTGGAAAATGGCCACGGCGCCGCGCCGTGCTTTATCGAACTGTTGCCGGTTGGTGAGGCGATGGATGCCCACTTCACCAGCCTGTGGCGCGCCGCGCAGGATTGGGACGGGAAGGATCCGGTCCGGCCGTTCATCTGATGCAATCGAGCCGAGCCCAAAGGGCCGGCGATAAGGGGGAGAATGTCATGCAGCAGGCGCAAGCCAGGGGCAGCACGGCCTACCAGTTCTGGTTGGTGGTCCTGCTCAGCCTCAATTTCGGGATCGTGTTCTTCGACCGTCAGGCAACGAATTTCCTGATGCCCTTCATCCAGCCTGACCTGCAGCTCAGCAATACCGAGGTCGGGATCATCAGTGCGGCATTGTCGCTGACATGGGCCTTGTCGGGCTTCTTCGTCGGCGGGTTGTCGGACCGGCTGGGTTCGAAAAAGCCGGTGCTGGTGCTGGCCACGATCGCCTTCTGCCTGTGTTCGGCGCTGACCGGGGCGGTTGCTTCGTTTGTCCTCCTGCTGGCGGCGCGGCTGCTGATGGGGGCCTGCGAGGGCGGGATCATGCCGATCAGCCATTCGATGATCGTTGCCGAAGTTGCGCCCGAGCGGCGCGGGCTGGCGATGGGGGTGGGGCAGAACCTCGGCTCGAACCTGCTGGGATCGACCCTGGCGCCGCTGGTCCTGGTGCCGATCGCACTGGCCTGGTCGTGGCGCGAAGGGTTCTATTTTGCCGCGCTGCCGGGTCTGGTTACCGCCGCACTGGTGTGGTTTACCCTGCGCGAGCCGCCCCGCACCGATGCGGTGGAAGATCGCCCGCGCGTGACGCTGCGGGCGGCGCTGGCCAATCGCAACGTGGCGCTGTGCACGATCATTGCGGTGCTGATGGTGCCCTATCTCGTGGTGTGCTGGGCCTTCATGCCGCTTTATCTCACCCAGGTGCGCCACTTCGCGCCTGAAACGATGGGCATGCTGATGGCCGTGCTTGGCGTGTCTGCCGGGATCGGGTCGTTCATCGTCCCTGCGCTGTCGGATGCCTGGGGGCGCCGGCCGGTAATGGCGGGGTTTGCTTTCCTGGGGGTGATCCTGCCGCTGGGGGCGCTCTATTATACCGGGCCGACCTGGGGGCTGGCGGCGATCTTCTTCGTCGGCTGGGGGCTTAACGGGGTGTTCCCGCTGTTCATGGCGACGGTTCCTTCGGAATCGGTCGATCCGCGGCTGGCTGCCACCCTGACCGGCATGGTCATGGGCACGGGCGAAGTGCTGGGCGGCGTGCTCAGCCCGCTCGGCGCCGGGATTGCCGCCGACCACTGGGGGCTGGGAGCCCCGCTGTGGATCATGCTTGCGCTGACCGTGCTGGGCGGGATCGTTGCGCTGGGCCTTACCGAAACCGCGCCGCGCGTTCTCGCGCGCAGCGCATCCGCATAATCGCTTCATCAAAGGGAGAACCATCATGGCTACAATGTCCGCACCGCCGTCTGACAAGGCGGAAATCGTCGACGTGCCCTTTGCCCAGCGCGCGCTGGTGCAGAAATACAGCCCGGGCGGGCGCTATATCGATGCGCTCACCGATACCGACAGTCCGTGGGTGCCGTTTGGCGACAATGCCGCGATCAAGCACCTGGCCTTTGACGTTCGCCAGAACCTGTTCTCGAACATCCTCTGGGTAAAGGGGCCGGGCGCGATCGGCACCCACCTGCATCGCGGCACGATCACCATGGTCTGCCTCGAGGGATCGGTGCGCTATCTTGAATATGACTGGGTGGCGACGCCGGGCGGGCTGATCCTTGAAGTGCCGGGGGAAAGCCACACGCTGGTCACCGACCATCCCGATGGCTGCAAGCTGTTCGGCTGGATGCAGGGTCCGATCGAGTTCTATGACGAGAACGCCCAGTTCGTGATGACCGCTGACGTGTGGTGGTTCATGGAACACTACGAAACCTACTGCCGTGAAAACGGCATCGCCATCAACGAGAAGCTCTACCTGTGAGCGCGCCGGCATCCACGCCCCCCGTATCCACGCTCGCCCAGTTCGATGTGACTGGGCGTTCGGCGCTGGTTACGGGGGCAGCCTCGGGCCTTGGCCTCGCCTTTGCCGAGGCCATGGCCGAGGCGGGCGCCCGCGTGACCCTGACCGATATCGACGGGGAAGGTGCCGAGCGCGAGGCAGCGCGGCTGCGCGGCCTTGGGCATGAGGCCCGCGCGGCCCGGCTCGACGTGACCGACCGTGCGGCCTGCGAAAGTGTCTTCGATGCGCACGCGGTGGCCTATGGCGGGCTCGACATCTGCTTTGCCAATGCCGGGCTGGGCGAGGGGCCGGGCTTTGTCGCCCCCGATGGCAGCCGCACCCCCGACGGCCAGGTCGATACCTATGATCCGGCGCTGTGGGACCGCGGCATCGCGATCAATCTCACCGGTTCCTACAACACCATGCGCAATGCCGCGCGGGTAATGAAGGCGGGCGGGAAAGGCGGCTCGATCATCGCCACGGCGTCGAACGCCGGGCTGATCCTGGAGCCGATCGTGCCGATGCCCTATCATCCTGCCAAGGCCGGGGTGCTGCACATGGTGCGGGCGCTGGCGCTGGAACTGGCGAAGTTCCGCATCCGGGTCAACGCGATCGCGCCGGGGCCGTTTGTTACCAATATCGGCGGCGGCTGGGCCAAGAAGGATCCTGCGGTGCGCAAGGCCTTCGACGCCACGATCCCGCTTGGCGGCATGGCCGAAACCCACCAGATCAAGCCGCTAGCGTTGCTGCTGGCCTCGGATGCGTCCAGCTACATGACCGGCGGGACCATGCTGATCGACGGCGGCGTGGCGCTGGGCCTGCCAAAGTGAAGGCGGCGCGCTTTACCGCGCTGCACCAGCCGCTGGTGGTCGAGGATCTGGCCGATCCCACCCCGGGCGAAGGCGATGTCGTGGTCAAGGTCGCGCGCTGCGGGATTTGCGGCAGCGACCTGCACATGAGCGAGGACGCCGCCTTTGGCGCCTGCGCGGGCGATGTCTTCGGCCACGAGTTCGCGGGCGAAGTCGTGGCGCTGGGCAAGGGCGCGGAAGGGCTGGCGCTGGGCGATCTGGTTTCGGTCATCCCGCTCAAGAGCTGCGGCACCTGCGCGCATTGCCGCGCGGGCGAAGTGCAGTGGTGCCAGCAGTTCGGGCTGCAGGGCGGGGGCTATGCCGAATATGCCGTGACCCGGCCCAACCAGTGCGTGCGCCTGCCCCAGTCTGCAAGCCTGGCCGATGGCGCGATCATCGAGCCGCTGGCGGTCGCGCTCCACGGGGTGCGGCTGTCGGGGATGACGGCGGGGGACAAGGTGCTGGTGCTGGGGGCGGGGCCGATCGGCCTGGCCGTGGCATTCTGGGCGCGGCGCATGGGCGCGGGGCGCGTGGTGGTGCAGGACATCGCCGATTGGCAGAGCGCCCGCGCCTTGCAGATGGGCGCCGACGGTTTCGTGGTCGATCCTGCAGATCCGGTGGGCGGCAGCGACGCATCCTTTGGCGGGGCCAAGGCCGACGTGGTGTTCGAATGCGTCGGCGTGCCGGGGCTGATCGCGCAGGCGGTGCAACAGGTGCGCAACCGGGGTACAGTGCTGCTGCTCGGGCTGTGCACCCGTCCCGACACGATCGACACCTTTGCCATGCTGCAAAAGGAAGTGCGGCTGGTGACTTCGGCCTTCTTCACCCGCGCCGATTTCGAGGATGCACTCGATGCGCTGAGCGCCGGTGCAGCCGAACCGCGCGAGATGATCAGCGGCACGATTTCACTCGGCGAAGTGCCGCAGGTGTTCGAAACCCTCAAGACCCGCACCAGCCAGTGCAAGGTGCTGATCGCGCCCTGATACGGCAGCGGGTTCGCAAACAGAGAAGGGCGCGGGAACCGATGGTTCCCGCGCCCTTTCTTGTGGCCGCCGAGGGGCGGGCCGCCGGGGGTTACTTGTCCCCCAGGGCCTTGTCCTCGTTGGCGCGCTTGATCAGGTACTGGCGGATGTCCTCGACGTCTTCGGGCTTGAAGACCGACTTGAACGAAACCATGCCCTTGGGGTGGTCGCTCTGCATCAGCACGCCGTCGAGCACCACCGCGCGGATCCCTTCGGCAGCGCCGATATAGGCCGAGTGGCGCAGGTCGGGGTTGAGCGAGCCGCCCAGGGCCGCGTCACCGTGGCAAACCGAGCAGTAGCGAGCGAAGTTGTTCGCGCCGCGCGCCACCTGTTCGGGGGTGCCGGTGAAGGCCGGGGGATCGAGCGGCAGGGCAGCCAGCGGCTTCATCGCCGGAAGCTGGCCCTTGGCGCCGAGCTTGAACACCAGCAGGCGGCTGACGTTCTGCGAAGCGGCAGACTTCTTGGCGACGATCCCGGTGGCGATATCCCACACGCCGCCCCAGCCGGCCATGATCGCGACATACTGTTCGCCACCGACCATGTAGGTGATCGGGGCGGCAATGACGCCGGTCTGGGTCGGGAAGGACCACAGCTTGGTGCCCTTGTCGGCGCTGTAGGCCACGAAGTAGCCATCGGCATTGCCCTGGAACACCAGGTTGCCCGCGGTGGCCAGCGTGCCGCCGTTCCACGGACCGGTGTGGGTCACGCGCCAGGCTTCCTGCTGCTTGACCGGATCCCAGGCGATCAGCGCGCCGGTGGTGGCAGCCTTGGCGCCTTCGCGCACGGCCTTGTCAGCCGGAGCGGCGGTCAGCGCGCCGTCCATCGCGGTCTGGAAGCCGATGTCCGAAGGCTTCCAGCCCTTGGCCGCGGCATAGGGCATGGCCGCCAGGTTGGCCGGGATATAGACCAGGCCAGCCTTGGGGCTGTAGCTCATCGGCTGCCAGCTGTGCGCACCGCCCGCGCCCGGGACCGAGAGGAACGGCTTGCCGGTCTGCTCGTACTTGGCTTCGGGGTTGATGCTCGGGCGCCCGGTCTTGGGATCGATCCCGGTGGTCCAGGTCTGCGGCGCGAACGGCTTGGCCGACAGGAATTCGCCGGTCTTGGCATCGATCACGTAGAAGTAGGCGTTCTTGGGCGCGTGCATCACCACGTGGCGCTTCTGCCCGTTCACGTCGATGTCACCGACGGTGATCTGCGCGTCGCTGTCATAGTCCCAGCGGTCTTCCGGGGTTTCCTGGAAGTGCCACTTGTATTCGCCGGTATCGGCATCGATCGCGACGATCGACGAGGTGTAGAGGCTGTCGCCAGCGCGGCCATTGGCTGCCGGGTTCCACGGTTCGGCATTGCCGGTGCCGAAGAACACCAGGTTGGTGGCCGGATCATAGGTGATCGAATCCCACACGGTGCCGCCACCGCCCAGTTCCCACCACTTGGAATTGCCCCAGGTCTTGGCGGCAGCTTCCATGGCCTTGTTTTCAAAGCCCTTGTCGGGATTTCCGGGGACGGTGTGGAACTTCCACAGTTCCTCGCCGGTCTGGGGATCGTAGGCTGCAAGATAGCCGCGGGCCTTGTATTCGGCGCCGCCCGAACCGAGCAGGATCTTGCCCTTCACCACGCGCGGGGCGCCGGTGATGGTGTAGTTCTGCTGATCGGGAACCACGACCTTTTCGAACGCAACCTTGCCGGTCTTCTGGTCCAGCGCAACGAGACGCCCGTCGAGCGTGCCGACATAGACCTTGTCGCCATAGAGCGCGACGCCGCGGTTCACCGCGTCGCAGCAGGCGCGCACCAGCGTGTCGCGCGGAACCTTGGGATCATAGGACCACAGAATCGCGCCGGTCTTGGCGTCGAACGCCTTGACCATCGACCAGGCGGTCGAGACGTAGAGCACGCCATCGTGCATCAGCGGGGTGGCTTCCTGCCCGCGCGCGGTTTCCAGGTCCGCCGACCAGGCCAGGCCCAGCTGGGCGGCGTTCTGGTCGGTGATCTGGGTCAGCGCGGAAAAGCGCTTTTCGTTGTAGTCCCCGCCATAGGTCAGCCACTCGCCCTCGGGCGGGTTGGCGATCATGGCATCGGTGACGCCTTCGGTCACCGGTGGTGACTGGTGCTTGCCGCAGGCGGCGAGCGGCAACAGCGCAGCAAGCGCCAAGACCCTCAAACGCATTAAAAACCCCTCTCCAAATCAAGATCCCGCGCCCCTCTTGCAGGGGAGTCAGGTCAGTTCACCATCCGGTCCGAGCCGCCCCAGTAAGGCTTGCGCAGTTCCTTCTTGTCCATCTTGCCCGCTGCGGTCCGAGGAATCGAGTCAATAAATGCAACTGTCTTCGGAGCCTTCACGCCGCCCAGCTTGGCCTTGGCGTGGGCGATGATCTCTTCGGCGGTGATGCCATCGGCCACGACCACGGCGTGGACCTGTTCGCCCCACTTTTCGTGGGGAACGCCGAACACCGCGCATTCGCGGACCTGCGGCAGTTCGGTGACGGCCGCTTCGACTTCGGCGGTGAAGACGTTGAAGCCGCCGGTGACGACCATGTCCTTCTTGCGGTCGACGATATAGAGGTAGCCCTCTTCGTCGAACTTGCCGACATCGCCGGTGTGGTGCCAGCCAAACTTGCGCACTTCGGCGGTTTCTTCGGGCTTTTCGAAGTAGGAGTGCGACACCAGCACGCCGCGCGCACAGATTTCGCCGGCTTCGCCGCGCGGCACTTCGTTGCCATCATCATCCAGCAGCGCGACCTTGATCGAACGCGTGACCTTGCCGCAGCTCGCCAGCTTTTCGGGAGCGTCATAGGCAAACCGCGCGACATCTTCGGGCGGGAACCAGGCCACGATCATCGGGCATTCGACCTGGCCATAGGATTGGCACATGCACGGCCCGAACACCTCGACCGCCTGGCGCAGCTTTTCGGGGCTGCACGGGCTGCCCACCAGGATGAAGATCTTGAGCGAGGAGTAATCGTGCTTGCCGATCTCGGGCGAGGCCAGCAGCTGATACAGCGCGGTCGGCGGCAGATACATGTGCGTGACCTTGTAGTCCGCGATCGCGCTCAGCACGTGCTCGGCATCAAAGCCGGGCAGGATCACCTGGGTTGCGCCAAGGCTGAGCGTCGAGAGCGCGATCGGCCCGGCAGCGTGGGTGATCGGCGCGGACACCAGCGCCACGGGGGCATCGGTGCGCCCGCCCATCGCATCGGCGGCGGTTTCGATCATGGTGCCCCAGCCAAGGTTGGTGACATTCGCGCCCTTGCTCGGCCCGGTGGTGCCGCCGGTGGGGAAGATCCCGACCAGTTCCATCATGTTGCCGAAGGCGTCGATTTCGGGTTCGATGAAATCGGCCGCGGTGATCCCGGCCAGGAACTGTTCCAGGCTCGGATCCTGCCCGCAGGGCTGGTCAAGACAGACGAAGTGCTTGAGCGTCGGGCACAGCGCGCGCAGCTTGTTCACCTCGTCCGCCTTGGACGAATGGTAGATCATCCACTGGCAGCGCACGTAGTTGATGTAGCCGGCGTTGGCATCGATCTCGTTGCGGGTGTTGACCGGGATCCACTTGCCCCCGGCGCGCCACATCGCCAGCAGCGCAACCAGCAGCATCCCGTCGTTCGGGCCATAGAGGCCCAGCAGATCCTGGTTCTGGAACCCCCCGCGCTGGAGCGCGGCGGCGATCCGGATCGACAGATCCTTGACCTCGGCGAAGGTCAGCTTGAGCCCGCTTTCGGTGTCGATGATCGCAAGGCGGCTGGGGTCGCGATCGTGGCCGCGGTCGAAATAGTCGATGGAACGCATGGCAATTAACCCCAGCGGTTGATTTCAGGCCCCGGCGCCCAGCTGGCTTCGGGATTGGGAACAGTGGCGCGGGCCAGGGCGGCCTGCACCGAAGGACGGGCGCGCACGCGCGCCATCCAGGCGGCGGCGCGGGCCTTGCCGGCAAAGGCATCGGGCAGCAGCGCGGCCATGCCGACCAGCCAGCCATAGGTTTCGAAATCGGCGATGGTGAGATCCCCCATCAGCCATTCGCGCCCGTCGGCCAGCTGGTCTTCGACCATCTTCACCGCGTCGGTGACCTTGGTGACGCTGTCAGCGGCCTGTTCTTCGGGGAAGTTCCCGGCGCGCACCGCTTCCCAGCGGCTGCGCAGGTCTTCGCTGGCGATGGCGGCCAGATCGGCGGCGGCATAGGCGGCCGGGGGCGTGGCCTTGCACCCCAGGAACGCAGCCGCAGGCGCGCAGCGTTCGGTGATCCGGCGGCACCACATCAGCATCTGCCAGTGGGCATAGGCATCCTTGGGCTGGAGCGTGTTCGCGCCGCTTTCATCAAGGAACTGGGCGATGAACACGGACTCGGTCATCGCTTCACCATCGCTGACCAGCACCGGGCCTTCGCCTTCGACGCCCATGTCGCGGGCGAGGGCTTCGGTCACGCCGGGCAGGCTGTGGCGTTCGCCGGCCAGCAGGTCGATCCGCCGGCACTCCACCGCAACACCGCTTTCGCCAAGGGCTGCCAGCACGGCCAGCGAAGGGCCGTTGGGTTCACCATGATAGAGGATCATGCTCATGTCAGCGCACTCCGCTCGCAATGCCCTCGGATTCGTCGCGGGGCGGGATATAGTCCTGTTCGAGGATCTCGACGCGGCTGGCCATCGGCGTGCGGCCCAGCTTCCAGCATTCGCGCGTGGCCGGGCGGCGATAGATCGCGCGCAGCCAGCGCATGATGTTGGGGGTCAGTTCATCGTTGGCGAGATGCGGCTGCGACAGCGGCATGGCATAGGCCAGGTTGAACCCGTTGACATCGGCCAGGCTGTATTCGTCGCTGGCGAGCCATTCGCGCTTGCCCAGTTCCTCTTCCAGCATCTTGATGCCCAGGCCGATGCGGCGCCCGCTTTCGGCCATTTCGGCTTCGCTGAACAGGCCGAACACCGCCTTGCGCCAGGCCAGCTGGCGTTCGGGCAGCGGGATGCGGCTGATCTGTTCCTCGATCTTGTCCTGGCCGTGCGCGGCCAGCGCATTGGGGCCGACGAAGAATTTCCACCCGAACATCGAGAAGCTGGGGGCAAGCCACTGGTCCATGAACTTCATCCACCAGCGGATCCGCCAGCGGGCCTGGGCATCGGCGGGCATCAGGGCCGGGCCGTCAAACTCTTCGTTGACGTATTCCATGATCGCGGTCGATTCGACGAGGACACGGTCCCCGTGGGTCATCGCCGGGATCGTGCCCTGCGGATTGATCGCGAGGTATTCGGGCTTGTGCTGGTCGAAGTTCAGCATGTCGATGTAATGACTGCTGAATTTTACGCCCTTTTCCATCAGGGCAAGCATCGGCTTGCCGGAATTGGCGTTCGGTTCCCAGTGATAGAGGGTGACTTCGGCCATCCCGGACCTCTCCTGTTTATTTGTATGCATTGCATACTAAAACAGGAGAGGGTCAGGTCAAGCGCGTTGTTAGCCGCGTCGTTAAATCTGGGACGAATTGCGGTGGATCATGCTCCACCGGAACAGCTGGCCGCGCTTGCCGGCGCGGGCTTCGGCGGTCAGGCGCCAGCCCTGGCGTTCCAGTTCGCGGCGCAGCGGGGCAAAATCGCTCCAGCGGGTCAGTCCTTCGAGCCGGGCCTTCTGGGGCAGTCCGCCGCGCAGGCTGGCAAAGCGCAGGCCGTGCTCGTCAGCCAGGTCGATCGCGTGGCCCGCGCCGGTCCGGGCAAAGGCGAGCGATTCGGGCAGGCGGCTGTCGAACAGCATGACCGTGCGCGCGCCCAGCGCCGCGGCGCCAACCGGCGCTGCCAGCGCGGCCGAGGCAATGGCCCCGGCCTTGAGCGCATCGCGGCGGGTCAGCGCGCTCACTTCGCTTTGCCCAGATAGAGCGCGACCGCATCCAGTTCGGGATCGGTCAGGTCAACCTTGGTCTGCGGCGGCATCGCGTTCTTGCCGTGGCGCACCACGGCCTTGACGTAATCGGGCGTCAGATCCTTGCGGTTGGCCAGCAGGCCCATTTCGGGCGGTTCGCCCGCGGCCAGGCGCTGCTTGGTGAGCAGGTTGGTGCCCATGCCGCCGGTCAGGTGGCAATAGCCGCAGTGGTATTCGAACAGCGTCTGGCCATCGCCGCCGGCCATGCGGTTGCCGCCCGGAAATTCGGGCCGCATCTGGTAGGGCGGCGGCGGGGGCGGGCCCTTGCCGGTCTGGGCCGGGGCCGACGGCGCAGGCTTGGAACAGGCGGCGAGCAGCGCGACCGCGCCGAGTGCGATCACGCGCTTCATGCCCGGCCCTCCTTCGCCTGGTCACGGAAGACCGAGGGCCACACCCCGTTCTTGCCCGGGGCGATGATCCCGTTGGGATCGATCGCGTCCTTCACCTTTTCGTTGAAGCGGCGCAGCGCCCCATCGTTGAAGTTGTAGGTGTCCATGATCCGGTCCATCCAGCCAAGGTGGGTGCGGTATTCGCCGTACCCCGCATTGGCGGTTTCATCGATCAGGGCGTTGAACAGGTTGCGGATCGTGGCGATCTGTTCGGGATTGTCGCGATCGAACATCAGCATGTTGACGTTGTTGGCAAACCGCCCGCCGATGGTGAAGCTG
>JAYSCF010000002.1:0-32011 GCA_041915005.1 Novosphingobium sp. | reverse complement strand
CGCCCGACCACCCATGGAAGTCTATCCTGAATGGGTGGTCGGGCGGGGGAGCGGGCCGGTGCCGCAACCGAAAGTCGTCTTTTCGGGGCTTTCGAAACGGACACCTAAACGCGAAATCATGCCCGAGCTTCCCGAAGTCGAAACCACCGTGCGCGGCCTGGCCCGCTATCTTGATGGCGCGCGCCTGGCGCGGGTCGAGCCGCGCCGCGAAGGGCTGCGCCGGCCCTTTCCAGCCGATCTCGTCCAGGTGCTGACCGGGGCCACGGTCAGCGGCATGGGACGGCGCGCCAAATACGGCCTGATCCATACCGACCGCGGGCAGACCATGGTGTTTCACCTTGGCATGTCGGGGCGCTGGCGGATCGAGCCGGAAGATCTCGGGCCGCACGATCATCTCGTGCTGGAGACGGCCAGTGGCCACCGCCTCTCGCTGTGCGATCCGCGCCGGTTCGGCTCGGTCGACCTGGTCGAGACCGCGCGGCTGGGCGAATGGCCGCAGTTCGCCGCGATGGGGCCCGAGCCGCTGGGCGATGAGCTGACCGCAGCCCACCTCAAGGCTGCGCTCGCGGGGCGCAGCGCGGCGATCAAGCTGATGCTGCTCGACCAGCGAATCGTTGCCGGGCTGGGCAACATCTATGTCTGCGAGGCGCTGTTTCGCGCGGGCATCGCGCCCACGCGTGCTGGGGGCAAGGTCAGCGGGCCGGCGCTGGCCCGGCTGGTGCCCGAGATCAAGGCGGTGATTGCCGAGGCGATCGAGGCGGGCGGATCGACCCTGCGCGACTATGCCCAGCCCGATGGTCAGCTGGGCTATTTTTCCAAGCGTTTCGACGTCTATGACCGCGAAGGACAACCCTGTGCCACCTGCGGCGCCCCGATCCGGCGTATCGCGCAGGGCGGGCGCAGCACCTGGCATTGCCCGTCGTGCCAGAAGTGAGCCGGCCAGAACTGAGCTGGCCGAAAGCGCGCCGGCCAGAAGTGGGGGCGCAAATGCTTGACGATTCGGCCCCCCGGGGTTAAGGGCCGCGCTTCTTGCGGGTCCGACTCCGGTTGGAGCCCGCATCACTGCACGAGATTCAACCGTTAGGTGGCTGCGCGATGAGCAGCCGAATGAAGGACGAACATGGCCAATACGCCGCAAGCCCGTAAGCGCATCCGCCGCAACGAACGTCGCGCTGAAATCAATGGCAACCGCCTCAGCCGCATCCGCACCTTCGTGAAGAAGGTCGAATCGGCCCTCGCCGGTGGTGACAAGTCGGCTGCTGCCGATGCGCTCAAGGCGGCTCAGCCTGAACTGGCTCGCGGCGTGGCCCGCGGCGTGCTGCACAAGAACACTGCGGCTCGCAAGCTTTCGCGCCTGACCAAGCGCGTCGCTTCGCTCTGATCCCGAACTAGGGATTCGCACGGGGGCCGCGAATCGGCCCCGGCGAAGACCGGATTCGAGGCTTCGAAACACGAAAAGGCCGGCGGGTAATCCGCCGGCCTTTTGCGTTGCGTAATGCGAATTGGAATTCCGGTCTACAAAACCCCATGGAATCGCGCGATTCGCACAGGGGTCTTGGAAAAAATTAAGCCTTAACAGCCGCTTGTTTTCGCTCTTCGGAATTCTCCGCTGCGGCCCTGAGTCAAGGCCATTTATTTCAATTTTTTTACCAAGCGCGCCTTGCTCTGAGGCCAGAAGCGTCCATACAAACGCAACTGTCCAACGGCGTTATCCGCCACGGACATCACAAACAGTTTTGAACAATGTGCCGGCTTTGGGCGGCTGGCATTGGTGGCGTTCGCCGTAAGCACACGGCGGGCGCTTGGGCATTTTATTCGGGGGCGCACCGGGTGACTGGTTCGGGTATTGGCGGGCAGCGGAGCAATGCGTCCGCTAGCAACAGGAATGATGCAGAGCGCATGATGGAAGAACGCGAAGCGCTCGATCTCGCGGCGGACTGGGCTGACATCAGCCAGGGTCTGCGCAAGGATCTGGGGCAGCAGCTCCATACCCAGTGGATCAAGCCGATCCAGCTGGGCACTTTCTGCAAGGAAACGGGAACGCTCGATCTGTTCCTGCCGACCGAGTTCTCGGCGAACTGGGTGGCGGATCGATTCGCCGACCGGCTTTCGCTGGCGTGGAAGATTGCCCGCCCCGATGTGCGCCATGTGCGGATCTCGGTGATGCCGGGCCGCCGCGCGTTGCCGGGCCTGCGCCTGGGCCGCGAAGACGGCACCCGCCGCGCCGCCAACGATTCGCCGATCCCTTCGCAGCCGGGCGATGCGCTGGGCATGGGCGCGGCCGAACTCGGCGCGCTGGGCCAGGGCTCGATCGGGCTCGATCCCTCGCTGACCTTCACCACTTTCGTGACCGGTGCTGCCAACGTGCTGGCGAGCAACGCCGCCCAGCGCATGGCTGCGATCGAAGTGCCGCAGTTTGCGCCGCTCTATCTCAAGGCGGCAACCGGCCAGGGCAAGACCCACCTGCTGCACGCGATCGGCCATTCCTATCTGGCCAATCACCCGCGGGCGCGGATCTTCTACTGCTCGGCCGAACGCTTCATGGTCGAATTCGTCCAGGCGCTGCGCCAGAACCAGACCATCGAATTCAAGGCCCGCCTGCGCGGGTTCGACCTGCTGCTGGTCGATGACATCCAGTTCATCATCGGCAAGGCTTCGGCCCAGGAAGAACTGCTCTACACGATCGATGCGCTGCTCGCCGAAGGCAAGCGGCTGGTCTTCGCCGCCGACCGTGCGCCCCAGGCGCTCGACGGAGTGGAACAGCGCCTGCTCTCGCGCCTGTCGATGGGCCTGGTGGCCGATATCCAGCCGGCCGACATCGAGCTGCGCCGCGCGATCCTCGAACACCGCCTCCAGCGCTTTTCGCCGACCCACGTGCCGGCCGATGTGGTCGAATTCCTCGCCCGCACGATCAACCGCAACGTCCGCGAACTGGTGGGCGGGCTCAACAAGCTGATCGCCTATGCCCAGCTGACCGGCCAGGCGGTATCGCTCCAGCTGGCCGAAGAACAGCTGACCGATATCCTGTCGGCCAACCGCCGCCGCATCACGATCGACGAGATCCAGCGCACGGTGTGCCAGTTCTACCGGGTCGATCGCACCGAAATGGCCTCGAAGCGCCGCGCCCGCGCGGTGGTGCGTCCGCGTCAGGTGGCGATGTATCTCGCCAAGGTGCTGACCCCGCGCTCCTATCCCGAGATCGGCCGCAAGTTCGGCGGGCGCGATCACTCCACCGTGATCCACGCGGTGCGCCTGATCGAAGACCTGCGCGCCCGCGATGCCGATATGGACGGTGACGTGCGCAGCCTGCTGCGCCAGCTGGAAAGCTGAGGGTTTTTCCCCTGCGCCTCCACCGGGTGCGCACAGGGTTGTAAACAGGGTTATGGGCAGGCGTTCCACAGGGAGCGCCTGCCCTTTTCCATAGGGTTATCCCGCAACCATCCCGCCATCGACCACCAGTTCGCTGCCAGTGGTGAAGGCCGCGCGGTCCGAGGCGAGGAACACCACCGCATCGGCCACGTTCTGCGGCTCGCCGAGATGGCCGAGCGGATGGGCCGCGGCGACATTGGCCAGGCTTTCGTTGTTGCCCACGCCCTGGGCCGCGGCGAAATCGTCGATCAGCTTGCGGCCCATGTCGGTATCGATCACGCCGGGGTGAACCGAATTGACCCGGATCCGGGCCGCGGCCAATTCCACTGCGCAGCCCTTGGTGAACAGACGCACCGCACCCTTGGTCGAATTGTAGCAGGTGCCGCCCGCCGCGCCTTGCAGCCCCGCAACCGAGGACAGGTTCACGATCGCACTGCCGCCGCGCCAGAGGTGCGCGCGTTCGGCCAGCAGGGGAATCGCCGCGCGCGTGCCCAGGAACACCCCTTCGACGTTGACGGAGTGGAGCCGGCGCCAATCCTCCAGCGTGGTTTCGGTGATCGGCTTGAACAGCCACAACCCGGCATTGTTGACGAGGATGTCGAGCCCGCCCGCTTCGGCGCGGAGCCAGTCCATGGTCGCGGCCCAGTCGGCTTCGCTGGTCACGTCCTGGGCGCGGGCGATCCCGCCGATTTCGGCAGCCAGGTCTTCGGGGGCGGCCAGATCGGTCACGGCCACCCTGGCACCTGCGGCAGCCAAGGCGCGCGCCGTGGCGGCGCCCAGCCCGCGCGAGGCCCCGGTTACGAGCGCAACGCGCCCGGCAAGATCGCTCATCTATTCCTCTCCTTTTGTTCGGCTTTTGCCCGAGTGTGCGCAAGGAATGGCCGCTTGTCACGCACGGAAGGCATTTGGGGGCATGGCCTCGCGGGCGGTTTCCTGCTTAAAGCCGGGCCATGTCCCTTGCCCCCGACCGCCTTGATCGCTTTGCCCGCCATATCGTCCTGCCAGAAGTGGGCGGGGTGGGGCAGGTCGCGCTGGCCGAGGCCCATGTCGTGCTGATCGGCTGCGGCGGGATCGGCAGTCCGGCCTTGCAATACCTCGCCGGGGCCGGGGTGGGTCGGCTGACGCTGGTCGATGGTGATGTGGTCGATGCCAGCAATCTGCAGCGCCAGACGATCTATACGCCCGCCGATATCGGCCGGTCCAAGGCCGAAGTGGCGGCTGAATGGGTGATGCGGTTTGATGCCGCCCTGAAGGTCCGCGCACACGCCGGGAGGGTGAGGGAGGATGACGTGGCGCAGGTCCTTCAGGACGCGACCCTAGTGCTCGATGGATGTGACAACTTCGCGACTCGCCTGGCGGTGTCGGATGCCTGCGTGAAGGCGGGGGTGCCGCTGACCAGCGCCGCGATCGGGCGGTTCCAGGGGCAGGTGGCGAACTTTGCCGGGCACCGTCCGGGCGAAAGCTGCTATCGCTGTTTCGTGGGCGATGCCTTCGATGCCGAGGACTGCGATAGCTGCGCCGCCGATGGCGTGCTGGGGGCGATGGTCGGCATGGTCGGCGCCTTTGCCGCGATGGCGGCGGTGCGGGTGATCCTCGAGGGCAAGACCGCGCTGGGCGATCCGCAGTGGGGCAAGCTCCACCTGATCGAGGGGCTGACCCCGTCGCTGCGGACGATGCGGATCGTCAAGGACGGCGAATGCCGGGGCTGCTCAGCCGCCTAGCATGTCCTCGACCCAGGCCGGGACCAGTTCGCTGGCCCGTCCCAGCCGGGTTTCGTGAAACCAGCTGGAACCCTGCGAGCGTTCAAGGTTGAGTTCGAGCGTCTGCACCCCCAGATCGCGCGCGGTCTGGACGAAGCCTGCCGCCGGATAGACCGCACCCGAGGTGCCGATCGAAACGAACAGGTCCGCAGTGCGCAGCGCGGCATAGATCCGTTCCATCTGATAGGGCATTTCGCCGAACCAGACGACATCGGGCCGCAGGCTGCGGGCCTGGCAGCTGGGGCAGGGCGGACGCTCGCTCAGCGAAGCGCGCCAGGGCGAGCGGACATCGCAGCTGGTGCACCAGGCCTTGAGATGCTCGCCATGCATGTGCAGCACCCGGCGCGCGCCGGCGCGGGTGTGCAGGTCATCGACGTTCTGCGTGACGATCAGCAGGTCTGCGCCCCAGGCCTGATCGAGCCGGGCCAGCGCAAGGTGCGCCGGGTTGGGCGCCTTTTCCTGAATTGCGGCGCGGCGCATGTCGTAGAAGCGGTGGACCAGATCGGGATCGCGGGCGAAGGCCTCGGGGGTGGCGACGTCTTCCACCCGGTGCTGTTCCCACAGCCCGCCGCCGCCGCGGAAGGTATCGATCCCGCTTTCGGCGGAAATCCCGGCGCCGGTCAGGATCACGATGTTGCGGATTTGGCTCATCACGGCCATGAAGCACGGCATCAAGGGGATTAGCAATGGCCAGAATCGGGATCATCGGCAGCGCAGGGCGCATGGGACAGGCGCTGGCCGAGGCGATCGTCGCCGCGGGTGCGGTTCACGCGGGCGGGGTCGACAAGGACGGCGATGTGGCAGCCCTTGCGGCGGGCTGCGATGTGCTGGTCGATTTTTCCAGCCCGCATGCGCTCGAGGCAAACCTCGATGCAGCGATGGCCGCGGGGATTCCGATCGTGATCGGCACCACCGGGCTGGAAGAACGCCACCACTGGCTGTGCGATAGCGCGGCGGCAGCGATCCCGGTGCTGCAGACCGGCAATACCTCGCTTGGCGTGACCCTGCTGGCCCATCTGGTGCGCGAAGCGGCGGCCCGGCTGGGTGAGGATTGGGACATCGAGATCGTCGAAACCCACCACCGCATGAAGGTCGATGCCCCATCGGGCACGGCGTTGCTGCTGGGCGAGGCGGCGGCCAAGGGGCGCGGGGTCGATCTGGCCGAGGTCAGCGCCCGCGGGCGTGATGGGATCACCGGCGCGCGGCAGGCGGGCGATATCGGCTTTGCCAGCCTGCGCGGCGGCACCGTGGCGGGCGATCATACGGTGCATTTCCTGGCCGACAACGAGCGGCTGTCGTTCTCGCACCTCGCTGAAAACCGGGCGATCTTTGCGCGCGGCGCGGTGCGTGCGGCGCAGTGGCTGGTGGGGCGTGAAGCCGGGCGTTATACCATGCCGCAGGTGCTGGACCTTTGAAGAAGGACCAGATTTTCGAATTCTTCCGCCGGCTCGCCGAGGACAATCCCTCACCCGAGACCGAGCTTGAATTCGGCAATACCTATCAGTTGCTGGTCGCCGTGGTGCTATCGGCCCAGGCGACCGACGTCGGCGTCAACAAGGCCACCCGCGCGCTGTTTCGTGAGGTTCAGACCCCGGCCCAGATGATCGCGCTGGGCGAAGAGGGGCTGAAGCAGCACATCAAGACCATCGGCCTGTTCAACGCCAAGGCGAAGAACGTCATCGCCCTGTCCGAAATCCTTGAACGCGATTTCGGCGGCACGGTGCCGGCCGACCGCGACGTGCTGACCACGCTGCCCGGCGTGGGCCGCAAGACCGCCAACGTGGTGATGAACTGCGCCTTCGGGGCCGAAACCTTTGCGGTCGATACCCATATCTTCCGGGTGGGCAACCGCACGGGCCTTGCCAAGGGCAAGACCGTGCTGGCGGTGGAAAAGCAGCTTGAGAAAAAGGTGCCGCAGCCGTTCCGCGTCGGCGCGCACCACTGGCTGATCCTCCACGGCCGCTACATCTGCAAGGCGCGCACGCCCGAATGCTGGCGCTGCCCGGTGGCGGACCTGTGCGCCTTCAAGCCCAAGAGCGTGAAGAAGAAGTAAGGCCGCCTTATTGCTGCGGGTCGAGGTTCAGGCCCTGCTTGCCGTGTGCGGGCGTGTCTGACGGCGCGTGGGGGTCTTCGGCATCGGGATCGAGCGGCGGCTGGAGCATCCCTTCCCACTTGGTGATGACGCTGGTTGCCACCGCATTGCCGAGCACGTTGGTCGCGGTGCGGCCCATGTCGAGGAACTGGTCGATCGCAAAGACCAGCGCCACGCCTTCGACCGGCAGGTCGAACATGGCGAGCGTGGCGGTGATCACCACCAGGCTGGCGCGCGGCACGGCGGCGATGCCCTTTGAGGAAACCATCAGCGTCAACAGGATCAGGATCTGCTGCATGGCCGAAAGGTGGATGCCATAGGCCTGGGCGATGAAGATCGTCGCGAAGCTGGCATACATCATCGAGCCATCGAGGTTGAACGAATAGCCCAGCGGGATCATCAGCCCCGAAATGCGGCGCGGCACGCCGAACCGGTCAAGCTGTTCGAACAGCTTGGGCATGGCCGCTTCGCTGCTGGCGGTCGAAAAGGCGATCAGCACCGGCTGGCGGACATAGCGCACCAGCATCAGCGCGCGTTCGCGCAGGAACACCCAGCCGATCGCGATCAGCAGCGTCCACAGCAGCAGCAGCGAGAGGTAGAATTCACCCAGCAGCGTGACATAGGTGACCAGGATCGAAAGTCCGTATTTCGCCACCACCTTGGCCAGTGCGCCGAACACCGCGAGCGGGGCAAAACGCATGACATAGCCGGTGATCTGCAGCATCAGTTCGGCCAGCGCTTCGGCCCCGCGCACCAGCGGCGCGCCCTTGGGGCCGATCGCGGTCAGCCCCACGCCAGCGAAGAGCGAGAACACCAGGATCTGCAGCACGTTGTTTTCGGCCATCGCGGCGACGATGTTCTTGGGAAACACGTGTTCGATGAATTCGAACATGTCGAGCTTCTTGACCTCGCCCACGCTCTCGGCCGCGGCGGTGAAGTTTGCCCCCACCCCCGGCTGGAACAGGTTGACCATGACCAGGCCGAGCCCGATCGAGATGAAGCTGGCGACGATGAACCAGGCAATCGCCCGCGTGCCGATCCGCCCGATCGCGGCGCTGTCGTTCATGTGGGCGATGCCCGACACGATCGTTGCCAGCACCAGCGGGGCGACCAGCATCTTGATCAGGTTGAGGAAGATCGTGGAGAGCAGGCCAAAGCTGCTGAGCCAGGTTTCCAGTGCGGGGCTGCCGGCAGGAACCAGCGTGCGAACCAGATAGCCCGCGATCACGCCCAGGAGCATCCCGATCAGGATGTAGAGTGTCAGCCGCTTGTTCATTTGGTCCCCGCGTAATGATATTACGCCAATGCCTAACAGGCTGGCGCGCGCGGGGCAATCAGCTGGCGAGTGCGGCCTGCGCAATCCGGGCATAGATCCGGGCGAGCGCTTCCAGATCGGGGATGGCCACGGCCTCGTCGCGCTTGTGCATGGTGGCGTTGCACAGGCCGAATTCGATCACCGGGCACAGGCTCTTGAGGAAGCGGGCATCGGACGTGCCGCCGGTGGTCGAGGCTTCCGGCGTTTGCCCGGGGGGGGCCGCCCCCCCCGCGGCGGCCCCCGCCCCAAACGCCCCCGGCGGGGGGAGGGAAACCACCCCCCCGATGACCCGGCCGGCCCTCCCCCCGTGCTTGGCGGCAATCGCGCCGACCCGCTCGGCCAGGCCTGCGCCGGTGTGGCAATCGTTGAAGCGGATCGAGATGCGCGCCGCGGCTCGGCTCGGGATGACATTGGTGGCCGGATTGCCAACGCTGATGTCGGTCACTTCAAGGTTCGAGGGCTGGAACCAGTCGGTCCCGTCATCCAGCGCCATCGCATCGAGTTCAGCGAGCATCGCCACCAGCCGCGGAACCGGATTGTCGGCCAGGTGCGGATAGGCCACGTGGCCTTCCTTGCCCTCGACTTCGAGCCAGACGTTGACCGAGCCGCGCCGCCCGATCTTCATCATGTCGCCCAGCCGGTTGACCGAGGTTGGCTCGCCCACCAGGCACAGGTCGGGGATCGCAGCCACCGCGCGCATGTGTTCGATCAGCGCAACGGTGCCAAAGCGCGCCGGGCCTTCTTCATCGCCGGTGATGATGAAGCTGATCGTGCCGGCGCTTTGCGGCACTTCGGCGACGGCCGCGACCATTGCCGCGATCGCGCCCTTCATGTCGACCGCGCCGCGACCGTACAGCAGCTCGCCCCGCACTTCGGGGGCAAAGGGGGCGCTGGCCCAGCCTTCGCCCGGCGGGACCACGTCGACATGGCCGGCAAAGGCAAAATGCTTGGTGCCTTCCGGCCCCTGGCGGACCGCGAACAGGTTTTCGACCGGGCCATCGGGCGCTTCGCCACTGATGAAGCGGTGGACCGCAAAGCCCAGCGGGGCGAGCTGCCCTTCAAGGCAATCGAACACCAGCCCCGCGGCAGGGGTGACGCTGGGGCAGGCGATCAGCGCTTCGGCAAGCTGGGCAACGTTCGTAGTCATGGTGCGCGTGGGCATATGGTGTATGCAACCTGCAGACAAGTCGGAGCAGGCCGCCATGCCCAAGCTGAACCTTGATGCGATCCCCCAGACCAATGCCACGGGCTATCCGCCGATCTATGCCGATGTGATCGCCGGGCGCTGGTATCGCCGGCTGGCCCCGGCTGCGGGAATCGAGGATTTCGGCGCCAGCCACGTGGTGCTCCAGCCCGGAGCCTGGTCTGCCCAGCGCCACTGGCACGAGGGCGAGGACGAGCTGGTGGTGATGATCGCGGGCGAGGCGGTGCTGGTCGATGATCATGGCGAAGCGGTGCTGCGGGCGGGCGATATCGCCGCCTTTCCCAAGAACGATGGCAACGGCCATGTGCTGCAGAACCGCTCTGATGCGCCGTGTGTCTATGTTGCGATCGGGCGGCCGAGCGCGAGCGATTGCCACTATCCCGATATCGACATGCACCTTTCGGCCGCTGTGGGCGCGCAGCGCCGCAAGGACGGGAGCGCGTTCTAACAGACTATTTGGCGGCCTTGGGGGCTTCCCACTGCTCGATCACCCAGTCCTCGGCTTCGGCGGCCTCGATCCAGGCCTGGACCCATTCGTGTTCCCACAAGGCTTCCATATAGGCGAGCGCAAAGCCGGGCACGCCGATCCGGTAGGTGATGAACCGGCTGACCACCGGGGCATAGAAGATGTCGGCGGCGCTGAAGGTGCCGAACAGGAATGGTCCGCCCCGGCCGAACCGGGCGCGCGCCTCGGCCCAAAGCGTGAGCACGCGCACGATGTCTGCCCGCGCCGCGTCCGAAATGGTCCAGTCGGCATCGTTCGCGATCTGGCGGCGGATCGACATCGGGCATTCGCTGCGCAGCGCGCCATAGGACGAATGCATTTCGGCCACCATCGAGCGGGCCATCGCGCGGGCATCGTCGGCCTTGGGCCAGAAGCGTTCGCGCCCGACCTTGTCGGCAAGGTATTCGAGAATCGCGAGGCTGTCCCAGACCACGGCCTCGCCGTCCCACAGCACGGGCACCTTGCCCGATGACGGGGCGATGGCCTCGTTCTCGCGCTTTTGCGCGTCCCAGTCTTCGCCATAGAGCGGGACGGTGATCTCCTCGAAGTGGAGGCCCGATTGCTTGGCCGCCAGCCATGCGCGCAGCGACCAGCTTGAATAGGACTTGTTGCCGATGATCAGCTTCATGGGGCCAAGGGGTATCTGTTCAGCTTGACGCTGTCGAGACTGAACGGCTAGCCCCAAGGGCCAAGGAGATGCCGATGAGCCTGCGCCCGTTCCACCTTGCCTTTCCGGTCCGCGATCTGGCCGAGGCCCGTGCCTTCTGGGGCGGGGTGATGGGCTGCGCCGAGGGGCGCAGCAGCGCCGACTGGATCGATTTCGATTTCTATGGCCACCAGATCGTGGCGCATTGCACCGGGGAGCAGGCCGCCGATGCCGGGGCCAATCCGGTCGACGGCCACGGCGTGCCGGTGCCGCATTTCGGGATCGTGCTGACGATCGAGGACTGGCAGGCGCTGGCCGATCGGCTGGTGGCTGCCGGGGTGCAGTTCGAAATCGAACCCTATGTCCGCTTCAAGGGCGAAGTGGGCGAACAGCGCACGATGTTCTTCCGCGATCCCAGCGGCAATGCGATCGAGATGAAGGCCTTTGCCGACCTCGGCCAGCTGTTCGCGAAATAGCCTTCAGATCTGCGCGTCTGCCAGCACGGCGGTGCGCAGTTCGGCGATGCCCATGCCCTTTTCGGAACTGGTGATCGCCACTTCGGGGAAGGCGGCGGAATGCTTGCGCGCTTCGGCCAGGGTGGCGGCGTGGACAGCTTCGAGTTCGCTGGCCTTGATCTTGTCGGCCTTGGTCAGCACCAGCCGGTAACCGACCGCGCTTTCATCGAGCATCTTCATCATGTCGATGTCGACCGGCTTTACCCCGTGGCGCGAATCGATCAGCACCAGCACGCGCTTCAGGACTACCCGCCCGCGCAGGTAATCGCGCACCAGGCGGCGCCACTGTTCGACCACCTTGACCGGCGCCTTGGCAAAGCCATAGCCGGGCATGTCGACCAGGCGCAGCTGGGTGGGTTCGCCCACTTCGAAGAAGTTGAGTTCCTGGGTGCGGCCCGGCGTGACCGAGGTGCGCGCGATCGACTTGCGCCCGGTGATCGCGTTGAGCAGCGAACTTTTCCCGACGTTCGAGCGCCCCGCAAAGGCCAGTTCCGGCACTTCGGGATCGGGCAGGAACTTGAGCGCGGGCGCGCTTTTCAGGAACTCGATGCGCCCCGCGAACAGGCGGCGCGCCTGTTCGGCGAGGACTTCATCTTCCATCGGTTCAGCTCCGCCCCTTGGCGCGCTTGGCATCGACCGCATCCTTGTCGGCCTGGGCCTTCAATTGCGGGTGACGCGAATAGAGATACTTCTGCTGGGCAATCGTCAGCAGGTTCGAGGTGATCCAGTAGATCAGCAGGCCCGCGGCAAACGGCGCCATCACGAACATCATCATCCACGGCATGATCGCAAAGACCTGCTGCTGGGCTGGATCCATCGCCGCCGGGTTGAGCTTGAACTGCAGCCACATCGTGGTCCCCAGCAGCAGTGCCAGCACGCCGATGCCCAGGAACGCCGGGGGCGTGAAGGGCAGCAGCCCGAACAGGTTGAGCACGTGCAGCGGATCGGGCGCGGACAGGTCATGGATCCACAGCGCGAAGGGCTGGTGACGCATTTCGACCGACAGGATCAGCACCTTGTAGAGCGCGAAGAACACCGGAATCTGCAGGAAGATCGGCAGGCACCCGGCCAGCGGATTGACGCCTTCCTTCTTGTAGAGCGCCATCGTCTCTTCCTGGAGCTTCTGGCGATCGTCCTTGTAGCGTTCCTGCAGCGCCTTCATCTTGGGCTGGATTGCGCGCATCGCCGCCATCGAGGCGAACTGGCGCTGGGCCACCGGGAACATCACCCCGCGCACGATCAGTGTCAGCAGGATGATCGCCACGCCGAAGTTGCCGGCCAGGCGGTTGAGCGATTGCAGCAGCCAGAAGATCGGCTTTTCGAACCAGCGGAACCAGCCCCAGTCGATCGCCAGGCCAAAGTGCGGGATCCCGGCGGATTCATAGCGGTCAAGCACCGGCGATTCCTTGGCGCCGGCGAACAGGCGGGTCACGCGCTGCGCGGACTGGCCCGGGGCCACGGCGGCGTCGGGATAGAGCAGGTCGGCCAGGAAGATCCCGCCGCCCAGCGCGCGATAGTCGCTGCTGGCATCGGCCTTTTCGGGGATCAGCGTGGTCATCCAGTAGATGTCGGTGAAGCCCAGCCAGTCGGGCTTGCCTTCGTTGGTGACCTGCCCGGCTTCGGTCACGTCCTTGTAGTTGACCTTGAAGTTCACGGTCCCGTCAAAGGCGCCGAAGGGCCCCGACTGGACGTTCCAGGTGTCGAGGCTGGCGGTCTTGTCGGTGCGGTTGAGCTGGGCCACCGGCTTGACCGTGATCGGCGCGGGGCCGGCATTGGCCACCCCTTGCGTGACGGTCAGCAGATAGTCCGCATCGATCGCATAGGTCAGCGTGAAGGTCTGGCCTGCGCCATTGTTCCAGCTGAGCGTGACCGGGGTCTGCACGGTGAGCTTGGCGCCGGCAGGTGCGGTCCACACCGTGGCGGCCGTGGGCAGCGCGACATTGGCGCCGCTCCAGCCGAACTGGGCGAAGTGCTGTGCCGGGGTGCCCTTGGGCGAGAAGATGCGCTGCAGCCCGCTGGCCTTGTCGATCGCGGCGGTGTGGCGGCGGGTCGAAAGGTCATCGACGACCCCGCCGACCAGATTGATCGAGCCGGTCAGGCCGGGTGCATCGATCGCGATTCGGCTGGCAGGGTTGAGCGCGCTGGCCAGGTCGCGGGCTTCGAGCGCGCGGTCGGCTTCGCTGATCAGGCCGCCTTCGCGGGTCGGCTTGCCGCTGGCGCTTGGCTGCGGCGCGGGGGCGCTGCCGGTTGCGGCAGGTTGTGCCTTGTTTGCATTGGGATAGAGATAGCGCATGCCGGCATCCCACCCAAACAGGATGAGAGCGGTCAGCACCACCGCCAGGATCAGGTTGCGCTGGTTCTGGTTGTCCACGAAGGCCCCTGCTCAATTAAACTCTGTGTGAAGTGGGAAGGGCGATGCCTTGGTCAAGGCACCGGGTCGTAGCCATGACCGCCCCACGGATGGCAGCGCAATAGACGCTTCGTCGCCAACCAGCCACCCTTAATCGCGCCATGCTTTTCGATCGCCTCGATCGCATATTGCGAGCACGATGGGGCATAGCGGCAGGTGGGGGGAAGGATCCGCGAAGGCCCCAGTTGCCAGCCCCGGGCAATCAGGATCAGCAGCCGTTTCATTTGCGAGGGCTGGCCCCGCGGGGGCGGCGCTTGTCGCCCTTGCCTTCGCGGGCGCGGGCCAGGGCTGCGGCCAGTTCCTCGCGCAGCAGGGCAAAGTCGCGTTCGACCCCGCCTTCGCGGCCGATCAGCACGTGATCGCTGCCCGGCAGGCCATGATCGCCCAGCATGTCGCGCAGCAGCGCGCGGAAGCGGCGCTTCATGCGGTTGCGGACAACCGCGTTGCCGATCTTCTTGGTCACCGTGATGCCATAGCGCATCGAATCGGTGCTGTTGGGGTTTACAAGCAGCACAAAACCGGGGCGCGACACGCGCAGGCCCCGGTTTGCGGCAAGGAAATCGGCCCGCCGGGTAAGGACGGGCATTTCAGAGTGCTGGATCAGGCCGACAGCTTCTTGCGGCCGCGGGCACGGCGCGCGGCCAGAACCTTGCGGCCGCCGACGGTAGCCGTGCGGGCGCGGAAGCCGTGACGGCGGGCGCGAACAAGGCGGCTGGGCTGGAAGGTGCGCTTCATGATAACCTCGGAAAAATTCGAATAAAAAGGGCCGCCTGCGAGGACGACCTTTCACAGGGGCGGGCCGTTAACCGAGGCTCGGGGCAGAGTCAAGCGCTGCCCGCTGTCATCCTGCGCCGAACGCGCCCGGAAACGGCCGCCAGCCCATCAGCGCCCTCGACAGCGCAGGCTATATCATTAAATGAAAATACCTATTGAATTCAATGGGGGTATGCGTGGTCGCTCTGGTTCGGACGGTGGCCTATCTGGGGCTTGAGGCGCGCAGCGTCGAAGTGCAGTGCCAGATCGCCCCGGGGTTGCCGCGCTTCAATCTGGTAGGGCTCCCCGACAAGGCGGTAAACGAGAGTCGCGAGCGGGTCCATGCCGCGCTCGCCGCGATGGGGCTGTCGCTGCCGCCCAAGCGGATCACGATCAACCTGTCGCCCGCCGACCTGCCCAAGGAAGGCTCGCACTACGATCTCCCGATCGCGCTGGCGCTGCTGGCGGCGATGGGGGTGACCGATGCCGAGCAATTGCACGATTTCCTGGCCGTGGGGGAGCTGGCGCTCGATGGGCGGGTGGTGGCCACCCCCGGCGTGCTGCTTGCCGCGCTCCATGCCGCCAGCGCCGACAAGGGCCTGATCTGCCCGGCGGCGCAGGGCAGCGAGGCCAGTTGGGGCGGCGATGTGCCGGTCCTGGCCGCGCCCGATCTGGTCAGCCTGCTCAACCATCTCAAGGGCGTGCAGCAATTGTCGCGGCCTGTGCCCGGCTTGGCCGAAGCGCCCGCGTCGGGCCCCGATCTCAGGCAGGTCAAGGGCCAGGAAACCGCCCGCCGCGCGCTCGAAATTGCCGCGGCGGGCGGGCATAACCTGCTGCTGGTCGGGCCGCCGGGGGCGGGCAAGTCGCTGCTGGCTTCGTGCCTGCCGGGGATCCTCCCGCCGCTCACCGCGGCCGAGGCGCTGGAGGTTTCGATGGTCGCCTCGGTTGCCGGCACGCTGGAAGAGGGGCGGATCAGCCGGGCGCGGCCGTTCCGCAGCCCGCATCATTCGGCCTCGATGGCCGCGCTGACCGGCGGAGGGCTGAAAGTGAAGCCGGGCGAGGTCAGCCTTGCGCATCTCGGCGTCCTGTTCCTCGATGAACTGCCCGAATTCCAGCGTGCGGTGCTCGATTCGCTGCGCCAGCCGCTTGAAACCGGCGAAGTCACCGTCGCCCGGGCCAATGCCCATGTCACCTTCCCGGCGCGGGTCCAGCTGGTTGCGGCGATGAACCCCTGCCGCTGCGGTTATCTTGGCGATCCGGTGCTGGGCTGCAGCCGCGCCCCGCGCTGCGGCGCCGATTACCAGGGCAAGGTGTCGGGCCCGCTGCTCGACCGGATCGATCTGCACGTCGAAGTCGATCCGGTCAGCGCGATGGACCTGGCCCTGCCGCCGCCCGCCGAAGGCAGCGCCCAGGTGGCCGCCCGGGTCGCGGCGGCGCGCGCGCTCCAGACCCGGCGGCTGGAGGGAACGGGGCGGCGCTCCAACACCGAACTGGATGGCGATCTGCTCGAAACCCACGCTACCCCCGACGAGGCCGGGCGCAAGCTGCTGCTGCAAGCGGCCGAAGCGATGCGCCTGTCGGCGCGCGGCTATACCCGGATGCTGCGCGTAGCGCGCACCATCGCCGATCTGGCCGGAGCCGATCAGATCGGCCGCATCCACGTTGCCGAGGCGCTCAGCTACCGCCGAATCGCGCCGCGGGGCTAGTCGATCAGCGCAGCACGTTGAGCTGGGGGCGCACGTCGCGTTCGTCATCGATTTGGGGCTTGCCCAGATCGGCCCGGTCGCGCCATTCGAGTTCGGTGTAGTGGAGCAGGCGCCCGTCGTGGGCGTGGATGGCGATCCCGGCGATCGGCTGGCCGTCGCGCTGATCGCACAGCACTGGGTTGCTGGGCACGCCAACGCCATACTTTTCGCCCCACTGGCGCAGCGCGAGCATGGCGGGGAGCAGGTCGAGGCCCTTTTCGGTCAGGCGGTATTCGATCTTGCGGCGATCGTCGGGCAGGGGCTCGCGCTTCATGATCCCGTGTTCGACCAGCCGGGCGAGGCGGTTCGACAGGATGTTGCGGGCGATGCCCAGCGCGCCGAGGAATTCTTCGAAATGATGCAGGCCGTTAAAGGCCGCGCGCAGGATCATGAACGACCAGCGTTCGCCCATGACCTCCAGCGCGGAGGGCAGTCCGCAGCTCTGGCTGTCATCAAGCGGTTCGTGCAATTTACCCATCGTATTCCCCTTGGCCCGCCTAGGCCCTAGCGCAATGCGCCTTTGCAGCCGACAAAAAAATCTTTGCTGCACTGCACAGTTTTCAGTTGCAACTGAATACCTATCGCACTATCTGCCGCTTAGCAACGCAAATCGAGCCTTCCCTCCCAGGACCCCATCGATCCTTGCGTGCCCAACCAGACACGATCCGATTCCAAGGGGAATACCAATGAACACCGCTTTCTCGCGCAGCGTCCTCGCCGCCGGTCTTGCCATTGCCGGCACGCTTGCCAGCTTTTCCGCCACCACTGCTCCGGCCCATGCCGGCGCTGCGGGCTACACCGCCAAGCTTTCGTCGGCGCTTGCCGCGCCCAAGTCGAAGGTCGTCAACGGCGTGGTGTGGAGCTGCACCGGTGACAGCTGCGCCGGCCCGGTCGATGGCGCCCGCGCCGTCAACACCTGCGTCCAGGTTGCCAAGACCTTTGGCCAGGTTTCCAGCTTCGCCACCCCGAAGGGCGAACTCAGCGCTGAAGATCTTCAGCGCTGCAACGCGGCTGTCTGACGCGTAAAACCAGACACTCCTAACAGCCCCCTAGACAGGCCCCGCCGCAAGGCGGGGCCTTTTTTCTTGGGCATTCAGGCCCCGCCGCTTGGCGAAGCCCTTTTCTGGTGCATTCAGGCCGCGCCGCCTGGCTGGCCGTTTCTACAGCAGGCCGCGCGCGGTGAAGTCTGCAGCCAGGCGCGCCGCGTCGGTAAAGTGATGGACCTGCCAGCCGCATTCATGCGCCGATTCGATGTTGGCGAGGCTGTCGTCGATGAACAGCATGGCGCCGGGGGCATGGCCAAAGCGCTGCTTGGCAAGCGCGTAGATTGCGGGATCGGGCTTGGCGAGCTTTTCATCGCCAGAGACGACGATGTCCCTGAAATGGCGAAACACCGGCCAGCGGGCCTTGAACGGCGGCCAGAATTCAGCCCCGAAATTGGTGATCGCATAGAGCGGCACGCCCTTGGCGGCGAGCGCATCGACCAGTTCCATGCTGCCGGGGACCGGACCGGGGATCGATTCGCCGAAGTGGCTGGCATAGCGCCGGATCAAGGCTTCGTGCTGGGGGTATTGGGCGATTCGTTCCGGCACCATTTCGGCCAGCGGGCGGCCGGCATCGTGCTGGAAATGCCATTCGGGCGTGACCACCGTGGTCACGAAGGCTTCGCGTTCGGCCGGATCGGGGATCAGGTCGCGGTAGATCAGGCCCAGATCCCATTCGACCAGCACCCGGCCGACATCGAACACCACCGCTTCGATTGGGCTATCGATTCGCGTCTGCATCGCGGCCATCCCGGGCTTGGCAAAAACGGCTTCGGCCCGCACCCCGGTATCGGAGGCGGGCCGTCAGAGAAACAGGACCGGCGCTGCCGGCCCCGTCAAGCGCAGGTGATTAGCCCTGACGCGCCTTGAAGCGGCGGTTGGTCTTGTTGATCACATAGGTCCGGCCACGACGGCGGATCACGCGGTTGTCCCGGTGGCGGTCCTTGAGCGACTTGAGGCTGTTGCGAATCTTCATGATGTCCTCGGGTGCGGCAAGGCCGCTGGAAAATGAAGGTGCGCCGTTACGGGTGACTCGCTGGGAAGTCAAGCTTGTCGGCGCATCTCGCTCAACTTGCGTTCCCATTGCAGGGCATGGGCCACGATCGTGTCGAGATCGGCATATTGCGGCACCCAGGGTAGGGTCGCCTTGATCCGCTGATTGTCCGACACCAGCGAATCGGGGTCGCCCGGGCGGCGCGGGCTGAGCTGGCGCACGATCCGCTGGTTGGTCACGCGGTCCACCGCATCCAGCACTTCCAGCACGGAATAGCCCTGGCCATAGCCGCAGTTCATGGTCAGCGAGCGCTGCGGCTCGGCCATCAGAGCCTCCAGCGCGAGCAGGTGGGCCTGGGCGAGGTCCGTAACGTGGATGTAGTCGCGCACCCCGGTGCCGTCCGGGGTATCGAAATCTGTGCCGAACACTTCCACCTTGTCGCGCTTGCCCAGCGCCGCCTCGACCGCAACCTTGATCAGGTGAGTCGCCCCGGCGGTCGACTGTCCAGTGCGTCCCTGCGGGTCGGCCCCGGCAACGTTGAAATAGCGCAAGGCGCAGAAGTTGAGCGGATGGGCGGCGGCCGTGTCGCGCAGCATGAACTCGGTCATCAGCTTGGACATGCCATAGGGATTGATCGGCCGCTGCGGCGTGGTTTCGGTGACCGGCGAGACTTCGGGAATGCCATAGGTTGCCGCGGTCGAACTGAAGATGAAGTGGGGCACCCCCGCCGCCACTGCCGCGGCGATCAGCGCGCGGGTCTTGGCGGTGTTGTTGTGATAGTACTTCAGCGGGTCGGAGACGGATTCGGGGACCACCACCGATCCGGCGAAATGCATCACCGCGCGCACGCCCTGTTCGGCAAAGATCCGCGCCAGCAGCGCTTCGTCCTCGATGTCGCCCTGATAGAACGGCACGCTTTCGGGCACGGCCCAGCGAAATCCGGTGACCAGGTTGTCGATCACGCAGACCGGCCAGCCGGCATCGCGCAGGGCAAGGACGGCGTGGCTGCCAATATAGCCGGCGCCGCCGGTGACGAGTACGGGGAGCTTTTGAGTCATGGCCCGGGGGCTTATCACGCCCGGGCCCGAAAGTGGTTAACCTGAATTGCTATGCAGGGCGTTCATCCTCAGGCAATTCACCGCCGCCTAGCCCGGCAGCCTCCCTTCCTCCCCTCCCGGAGCAATTTGTCATGACTATCCGCCGCGCCGCCTTGGCCCTGATCGCGGGCTCAGTTTCGTTGTCGCTTGCCGCCCCGCTGGCGGCGCAGCCTCGCCCGGGCTGGGGCGGCGGCGATTGGGGCGACAATGGCTGGGCCGACAATGGTTGGGCCGGGCGCGATGCCCGCGCCGGGCACCAGAGCGCCGCGCGCGAAGGCAAGCTGGATGTTGCGCGGTTCCGTGCCGAAGGTTCGGCGGGGGACGCCCTTGGCAAGGGCGCGATCAGCGTGATCGCCGCGCCGCCGCTGGCGCCCGCAACCAGTGGTCCCGACGAGGCGGGCAATCTGCCGACCTATGAGGCGGCGGTGGTCGACCAGCTCGCCAAGGCGGGCTATGATGTTGCCACGGCCGATCCCACTGGCGGGCAGGTGACCGAACTGCGCCTACACCGCGCCGTGGTCGAGCCCGAGGAGGCCCCGCACAAGCCGGTGAGCGGGGCGATGACCATGGGCGTGTCCAATCACGGTTCGATGATGGGCATGGCGCTTGCGGTCGATCTCAGCAAGCCGCGCAAGGCGCTGGTTTCGACCCGGCTTGAAGTGCGGATCAAGGATCGCAAGAGCGATGCCGCCTTGTGGGAAGGCCGCGCCGAGATCGTGACACGCGAAGGCGATGCCCATTGGAACGATCAGGCGATCGCGGCCCGGCTTGCCGCGGCGCTGTTCGATGGCTTTCCGGGGCGCACCGGGGAAACCACGCTGCGCCGGTAAGCGGCTTGCATCGCGGCCCTGATCGGCCCAGAACGCAGCGAGGAGGCCGTGGTCATGAAGCGCCTGAAACGGTTTGCAATTGTTGCCGGATTGGCTGCGCTGGGCGGCTGCGTCGCGCCGGTCGGCCCGGTCGAGGTGACGCGCTTCCACGTTGCCGATATTGGCGCGTTGGGGCGCGGGGCGATCGCGGTTGAGCCGGCCCCCGGCACCGATGGCGCTTCGCTTGAATGGCAAAGTTATCAGGCCGCGGTGCGGCGTCAGTTGGTCCTGGCCGGCTATGCCGAAGCGCCGGCGGGCGGCGGCGGCCAGGTCGCCCAGCTGCGGCTGGCGCGCACCACGATCCGGCCCGAGCGCACCAGCGCCCCGGTGCGGGTCGGCATGGGCGGCACCACCGGCAGCTTTGGCACCGGGGTTGGCCTGGGGGTGGGGATCAACCTGACCCCGCGGGCGGCCGAACAGACCGAAACCACGCTGGCGGTCACGATCCGCGACCGCAAGAGCGATGCCGTGCTGTGGGAAGGCCGCGCCAGTTTCACGGTGCGGGCGTCCTCGCCGCTGGCCGATACGGCGCTGGGCGCACCAAAGATGGCAGAAGCCTTGTTCAGGGGCTTCCCCGGACAGTCGGGTGAAACTATCCTGGTCAAATGACCCAGATTGAAATCGACGCCGGGTTCGATTCCGGCAACATCGAAGTGCTCTCGATCGATGGCGCGGCTGCGCGCCTCGCGATCCGCAAGGACCATCAGAGCGACTTTTTCCAATGGTTCCACTTTCGCGTCGCGGGGGCTGCCGGGCGCGAGCTGACGCTCAAGATCACCGGGCTCAATGCCTCGGCCTATCCGGGCGGCTGGCCGGGCTACCGCGCCGCGGTGAGCGAGGACCGCGAGTTCTGGGGGCGCGCCGACAGCAGCTTTGATGCGGACGAGGACAATGGCACGCTGACGATCCGCTACCGCCCGGAAGGCAGCCTGGCGTGGTTCGCCTATTTCGCGCCCTATTCGTGGGAGCGCCATCAAGACCTGATCGCCGCCACCGCGCTGGGCGAAGGGGTTGATCACCGCGTGCTGGGGCGCAGCCTTGATGGCCGCACGATCGATTGCCTCGATCTGGGGACGGGCGCGAAGCAGGTCTGGCTCTATGCCCGCCAGCATCCCGGCGAATCGATGGCCGAATGGTGGATGGAAGGGGCGATCGATTGCCTGACCGATCCTGCCGATCCGATTGGCCGCAAGCTGCGCCAGCTCTGCCGGTTCCACATCGTGCCCAACGCCAATCCCGACGGCTCGCGCCGCGGCCATCTGCGCACCAATGCGGCCGGCATCAATCTCAACCGCGAATGGGACAGCCCGAGCGCGGAAAAGTCGCCCGAAGTGCTCGCCATCCGCAAGGCCATGGACGAAAGCGGAGTGGACTTTGCGATGGACGTCCACGGCGACGAAGCGATTGCCGCCGTGTTCCTCGCAGGCTTTGAAGGCATCCCATCGTGGAGCGAAGACCTGCAAGGCGGGTTCGACCGCTACAAGACGATCCTCGCCCGGCGCACCCCGGACTTCCAGACGCGGCTGGGCTATCCGGTGGCGGGCAAGGGCAAGGCCAATCTCGCCATGTCGACCAACCAGCTGGCCGAGCGTTTCGGCGCGGTCAGCATGACGCTGGAAATGCCGTTCAAGGACAACGACGACCTGCCCTGCAGGGCGCAGGGCTGGTCGCCCGAACGCAGCGCGATCCTTGGCCGCGATTGCATGGGTGCGCTGCTGGAGTGGCTGGAGGGCTAAGCCTCAGTCGAGGCTGGCGGGGCCGAAAGCGTGGGGCAGCAGGTCGGACAGGCGCAGTTCGGTGACCGCCTCTTCACCGACGCACCACACGGTCGGATCGCTGCCGCCCAGTGCCGCCACCTCGTTGAGGACCTGGCGGCACCGTCCGCATGGCGTGACGGGATCGCCCGCGCCGACTGCTCCGACCTTGCCGCCGATCACCGCAACCGCTTCCAGCTTGCCACGCCAGTCCTCGCTCAGCGCCTTGCCCACGGCGACAGTTTCGGCGCAGAGCGTCAGGCCATAGCTGGCGTTCTCGACATTGGCGCCGGTCACCACGCTGCCATCGGCAAAGGCCAGGGCGGCGCCAACGTGGAAGTTGGAATAGGGCGCATAGGCGGCGCGCTGCGCGGTGCGGGCGGCGGCGATCAGGCTGTCACGATCAAGGGTCATCATGCGGGCTTACCCGCTCTGCGCCGGTAAAGTCTATGGCTGGACAACGATCCAGCGCAGCGCCGCCGCGTCGGCCTGGTTTTCCAGCGCGCTGTTGGCGGTCCACAGGGTCCACGGGCGGCGGGCATAGTCGGGCTGGAAACGATCGCGCACCAACCACAGCTTGCGGTCCAGCTCGGCCCCGGCGTGATAGCGGCTTTCGAACCGGGCGGTGACCTTGAGGATCGTGGCCTTGCCGGTATGGGTTTCGATCTGGTTGAGGAAGGTCATCAGTTCGCTCTGCACCGCGGCATCGCTGACCTTTACCGGACAGCCATCGGCCAGCATGTCGAGTTCGACTGCCGGGGGCAGCAGGCTGGGGTCGCGCGGCACCACGGTGACGAAGTTCGCCGCCTGGCGTTCGGCCGGCTGGCACGGATCATAGCGGTGGACCGCGCCGACCTTCATGCCCGCCGCACGCGCATCCTCGAAATTCTTCACGAAGGCGGGATCGCGGGCAAAAGCGCTGGCCGAGGCATCGATATAGACGAAGTCCGCGCCGATCGCCTTCAGCGCCTTCCAGTCCACCGCGCCGTCCTCTGCGCCGATCTCAACCCCCTGGACCGGGAAGGCCGCGCGCTCGGGCCGCCAGTGGATCATGTCCCACCACAGATAGCCGCCGCCCAGCAGCGCGATCAGCACCACCACGCCCAACAGGCGCAGCTTCCAGCTGCCTTTTCCCTTGCGTGCCATGATGTTGCGTTCCCTGCGGTCCCGGTCTGGACGTCAGCCCCTGATATGCAGGACGCAGATCAGGGTAAAGAGCCGCCGTGCGGTGGCGAAGTCGGTATCCACTTTTCCGCCGAGCCGCTCCATCAGCATTTCGGCAGCTTCGTTATGGACCCCGCGGCGGGCCATGTCGATCGTCTCGATCTCGGTGGCAGTGGCCTTGCGGATCGCCTGGTAGTACGAATCGCAGATCGCGAAATATTCGCGGATCGGGCGGCGAAACCGGCCCAGGCCCAGAATTAGCGTTTCCAGTTGCTGGGCGGCCTCGTCGGCGATGTCCAGCACCAGCCGCCCGTCATCGACCGCCAGGCGCAGGCGATAGGGCCCTTGGTGGCCCGCGTCCCACGCGCGCAGCGGCTTGAAGGTGTTGTCCTCGATCAGGTCGAAGATCGCGATCCGCCGTTCCTGCTCGATATCGGCATTGCGCCACAGGATCGTCGCTTCATCGAGCTCGATGTGGATGATCCTCGGGTCGGCCATGGCGGTCAGCTTTTGCAGATGCAAAATCGGCAAGCAAGGGGGCGTGAAACTTCCACAGCCTGTGGAGTAAAATCGCCACACCTTACGCTTGCACGGCTGCGGGGGGCGGCGCATTGATCCCGGCCTTATGGCCGAGACCACTCTTCTTACCCGCACCGATGACGCCGTCGCCCGCAGCCTGCCCGCCAACGTCGAGGCCGAGGCCGCCTTTCTGGGCGCGGTGCTGATCGACAACCGGGTGATCGAGGAACTCGCCACCCCGCTGTCCTCCAAGCACTTCTTCGAGCCCGTTCACCAGCGCATCTACGCGCGGATCCAGCAATTGCTCGATCGCGCCGCGGTGGTCACGCCGGTGACGCTCAAGCCCTATTTCGAAAGCGACGAAGGGCTGAAGGAACTGGGCGGCGCGGCCTATCTGGCGCGGCTGACGGCCGACGGGCAGGGGCTGTTGGCCCCGCGCGAACTGGCCGAGCAGATCTATGACCTGGCGCTGCTGCGCGAACTGGTCCAGGTCGGGCGCGAGCTGGTTTCGGGGGCGATGGATACCTCGGAAAGCGTGGCCCCGCTCCAGCAGATCGAAGAGGCGGAAGCCGCGCTTTACAAGGTCGCCGAAGGCGCGGGCAGCAACAACGAGGCGCAAAGCTTCAGCCTGGCCACCCGCACCGCGATCAGCGCGATCGAGAAGGCGTTCAATTCGGGCGGCCACATCTCGGGCAAGACCACCGGCCTGACTTCGGTCAACGAGAAGATCGGCGGCCTGCACGATTCCGACCTTATCATCCTCGCCGGCCGTCCGGGCATGGGCAAGACCTCGCTGGTCACCAACATCGCCTTCAACGCGGCCGACCGGCTGCGCCGCGATCTGGCCGACGGGATCGAACTGGAAAAGTCGGTCGGGGCGGCGGTCGCCTTCTTCAGCCTCGAAATGAGCGCCGACCAGCTCGCCACGCGTATTCTGGCCGAACAATCGGGGATCAGTTCCGAAGCCCTGCGCATGGGCAAGATCAGCCGCGAGGATTTCCAGCAGCTGTCCTTTGCCAGCCAGCGGCTGGCCGAACTGCCGCTGTACATCGACGATACCCCGGCGCTGTCGATCGCGGCGCTGCGCGCCCGCGCGCGCCGGCTCAAGCGCCGCCACAACATCGGCATGGTGATCGTCGACTACCTCCAGCTGCTCCAGGGCACCGGCCGGGCAAACGACAACCGCGTCAACGAAATCTCGGAAATCTCGCGCGGGCTGAAAACGCTGGCCAAGGAACTGTCGGTCCCGGTGATCGCGCTGTCGCAGCTCAGCCGCGCGGTCGAAAGCCGCGACGACAAGCGCCCGATGCTGTCGGACCTGCGTGAATCCGGCTCGATCGAACAGGACGCCGACATGGTCTGGTTCGTGTTCCGCGAGGACTATTACGTTGCCGCCAAGGAACCCAAGCAGCCGCATGATGGCGACGATCCCAAGATCCACGAGGCTCACGCCGCCTGGGCCGCCGAAATGGAGCGGGTCCACGGTCTGGCCGAACTGATCGTGGCCAAGCAGCGCCACGGCGCCACCGGCAAGGTGCGCATGCGCTTCGAATCGCGCATCACCCGCTTCTCCGACCTCGCGGAAGGGGATATGGCTGACTATGGCGATGACGAATAAAATCGTTTTAAAACAAATAATTATACGTTTTTTTCTTGACTTCCGAATCACCCGGCGTGTAGCAGCGGCGCTTCCCGCGAATTTCTAGTTATTGGAGTGCCAGATGGCGCGCGTTACCGTTGAAGATTGCGTCGACAAGGTTTCCAACCGGTTCGACCTCGTCCTGCTTGCCGCGCAGCGTGCGCGTGAAATCTCGGGCGGGGCGGAACTCACCCTCGAACGCGATCGCGACAAGAACCCGGTCGTGGCCCTGCGCGAAATCGCCGAGCAGACCGTGCAGCCCGAAAACCTCAAGGAATCGGTGATCAATTCGCTGCAGCGCGTCCTGCCCGATGACGATGATGAAATCGATGACATCGGCTCGCTCAGCCAGTCGGCCGAAGCCCTGCGGATCACCGCGGCGGCGCCGGTGCGCAACACCTCGATCGGCGGCGACTACGACGGCTGATCGCCGCAGCGCTGCTGAACAGCCAAAGGCCCGCGTTCCAGTGTGGAGCGCGGGCCTTTTGCGTGATGGTCAGCGGCAGGGGTAGGTGCGGGAGAAATAGTCGGCGATGGCGGTTTTCATCGACGTGCGCGGCCGCGCCGGTTCGGGATAGCTGCGCAGGAAGCTGATCAGCTTGTCCGAATCGACCTTGACCCCGGCCGGCGGGCAGCTTGACGGGCGTCCCGCAGCGCGTTCCTGCCCGAGCCGGCTCTTGTAGGCCGCACCAGCCGCCATGCCCTCGTTCTTGAGCAGGCTCATGTCCGAAGAGAACAGCGCCATCGGCCCCTTGGCCTTCAGGGCATCGGCCTTGGTCAGGAACAGGGCCACGCTCATGTCGCCGGGGGCGGCCAGGGCCGGGGTGGTGAGCGCCACTGCGCCCAGAACGGTAATCACCTTGCGCCACATGATCAGCATCCTCTTGCTGCCTTTGCCGCAGACTGGCTTGACCGGGCCAAGGTTGCAAGAGCATGAATCGCACATCCAACAGGGAGAACCACGTGCCGGGCAGCGGCGAAATCATTGGCGATATCGCGCAGGGCGCGCTCACCGCGCGGGCGCTTGAACCCGCGCACGGGGAAAGCGCTGATGGCCATTTCGACGGGGCCGTCTGCCGCAATTGCGGGGCGGAACTGGTCGGGCCGCACTGCCACAATTGCGGGCAGGCCGCCCATGTCCACCGCACGCTCGGCGCCTTCTTTCACGATCTGCTGCACGGCGTGTTCCACTTCGAAGGCAAGATCTGGCGCACCCTGCCGCTGCTAGCCTGGCAGCCGGGGCGCTTGACCCGCGAATATATCGATGGCCGCCGGGCGAGCTATGTCAGCCCGATCGCGCTGTTCCTGTTTTCGGTTTTCCTGATGTTCGCGGTGGTCAAGCAGTTCGCCGGGGCGTGGGATCCGGGCAATGTGGTCAACGTCAATGGCACGCGCGTCAACCAGGGCATGCCGGCCGCCGTGCAGCGGCTGGAGCGTTTGCAGGCCCAGCGCGCCGAACTGGTGCGCGGCCATCAATCAACCAGCGCGATCGATGGCCAGATCGCCGGGCAGCAGCAGGCGCTCGAAATCATGCGCGAGGTCAAGGATGCGCGGTTCGATGAGTCCACCGTGCAAAGCGACGTTCCGGTGATCGATCACGCGCTCAAGCAGTTCAAGGCGAACCCGGGGCTGGTGGTCTACAAACTGCAGAACAACGCCTACAAATACAGCTGGGCGCTGATCCCGCTGTCAGTTCCGTTCGTGTGGCTGCTGTTTGCCTTCCGGCGCCGCTATCACCTTTATGACCACACCGTGTTCGTCACCTATTCGCTGTGCGCGATGACGCTGCTGGCGGCCGTGCTGACTGTCGCGGCGGCGGCTGGGCTGCCGTGGATCGGGATGGCCGCCTTGGCCCTGCCGCCGTGGCACATGTATCGCCAGCTGCGCGGAACCTACGCCCTTTCGCGCGGGGCGGCACTGTGGCGCACCGCCGCGCTGCTGGTCATTGCGCTGACCGCCCTTGCGCTGTTCGCGCTCTTGGTCATGGCCCAGAGCGGGGCCTAGGCCGCCTCGTTTGCCGCGAAACGCTTGCCCGCCTTGGGGATGGCCGAGCCGTGGACCGGCGCCGGGCGCGGGCCGCTGGGCGTTTCAGGGCGATCGAGCTTGCCGGTTTCGAGCACCTGCTTGATGTCCTCGCCCGACAGGGTTTCGTATTCAAGCATGGCCGCGGCGAGCTGGTGGAGCTGGTCGATATGGCCCTTGAGCAGGTCGGTCGCGCGCTTGTGCGCCCCATCGACCAGCGCGCGGATTTCCTTGTCGATGAGCTTGTTGGTCTCTTCCGACATCATCGTGCGCTGCGCGCCGCCGTAGCCCAGATAGCCTTCGGACTGGTCCTCGTATTGCAGCGGCCCGAGCTTGTCCGACATGCCCCACTTGGTGACCATGTTGCGCGCCAGGCTCGTGGCATACTGGATGTCCGAGCTGGCGCCCGATGAGACCTTGTCGTGCCCGAAGATCAGTTCTTCGGCCACGCGCCCGCCCATGCTGACCGAGAGGTTCGCGTGCATCTTGTCGCGGTGGTAGGAATAGCTGTCACGCTCGGGCAGGCGCATCACCATGCCCAGCGCCCGGCCACGCGGGATGATCGTGGCCTTGTGGATCGGATCCGAAGCCGCTTCGTGCACAGAGACGATCGCGTGGCCCGCCTCGTGATAGGCGGTCATCTTCTTTTCGTCCTCGGTCATGACCATCGAGCGGCGTTCGGCGCCCATCATGACCTTGTCCTTGGCGTCTTCGAATTCCTGCATCGCCACCAGGCGCTTGTTGCGCCGTGCGGCGAGCAGCGCCGCCTCGTTGACGAGGTTGGCCAGGTCCGCGCCCGAAAAGCCCGGCGTGCCGCGCGCGATGGTGCGGGCATCGACATCGGGGGCCAGCGGCACCTTCTTCATGTGGACGGCCAGGATCTTTTCACGCCCTTCGATGTCGGGCACGGGCACTACCACCTGCCGGTCGAAGCGGCCCGGGCGCAGCAGCGCGGGATCGAGCACGTCGGGGCGGTTGGTGGCGGCGATGATGATGATGCCTTCGTTGGCCTCGAAACCGTCCATTTCGACCAGCAGCTGGTTCAGCGTCTGCTCGCGCTCGTCGTTCGAATTGCCCAGGCCGTGGCCGCGATGGCGTCCGACCGCGTCGATTTCGTCGATGAAGACGATGCACGGCGCATTCTTCTTGGCCTGTTCGAACATGTCGCGCACGCGGCTTGCGCCGACGCCGACGAACATTTCGACGAAGTCCGAACCCGAAATGGTGAAGAACGGCACGCCCGCTTCGCCCGCGATGGCGCGGGCCAGCAGGGTCTTGCCGGTGCCGGGGCTGCCAACCAGTAGCGCGCCCTTGGGGATCTGTCCGCCGAGCTTGGCGAAGCGGTGCGGATCTTTCAGGAACTCGACGATTTCTTCCAGTTCCTCGCGGGCTTCGTCGATCCCGGCAACATCGTCAAACGTCACCCGGCCCTGCTTTTCGGTCAGCATCTTGGCCTTGGACTTGCCAAAGCCCATCGCGCCCGAGCCGCCGCCCTTCTGGATCTGGCGCAGCGCATAGAACGCCACCACCAGGAACAGCACGAAGGGCAGGATATTGAACAGCAGCGCCAGCAGCATGTTGGTCTGCTCGGGCTCCTTGCCTTCATACTTCACCCCGGCCTGCTGGAGCAGCGGCTGGAGCGTGGTATCGCCCGGGACCGGGATCGTGGTGAAGGTGCCGCCGCCGGCCTTGTACTTGCCGGTGATCCGCGCTTCGCTGATCTGGACGGATTCGACCTGACCGGCGCTGACCCGGGCGCGGAAATCGGAATAGCCGATCTGGCTGCCCTGGGCCTCGGTCCGCGCGTTGAACACCGAAACCACCAGCAGCAGGGCAAGGAAGATCCCGCCCCAGACCAAGAGGTTCTTGAGCCAGGGATTCCCGCTGGGCTGTTCGTCGTTCATTCGCGCAAGTCCTTTCGTGGCCTCCAATGTAGGCGTGCAAGGCTGAAGCGCAAGTTGATGCGGGCGAGACTTTGTGCGCGATCTGCCGCTTGCCCCGGGGATTCCCCTTATGCCACAAGGCCCGCGCAGACAGGGGGCGCATGGAACAGGGACGGCAGGTTGCGGGAGACCGCTTTGCGCAGTGGCCAAAGGGGCGGGCGATCGCCTTGCTGGCAGCCTTGGCCATGGCCTTGCTGGCGGCAGCCTGGGCGCCGATCGGCGCGGGCGAGCCGGGCGAGACAACCACCGGCTTCGTGGCCGCGCTGGCGCCGTCCTCTGCGGCAGCCCCCCGGGCGCGCGATGCCGACCTCGCGCTCTATGACCGGGTGATCGAACGGATCGGGCGGGGCGAGAACTATTACCGCGTCGCCGCCGACGAACAGCGCCGGGCCGGCTATCCGGTCCGCCCCGGAGTGGCCGTGCGCCTGCCGACGCTGGCCTATCTTGACCTGTTGCTGGGGCTGCCGGGGCAAATGGCTGCAGCACTTGTGCTGATGCTGGCGGCGCTGCGGGCATGGTGGGTGCGGCTGGGCGAGGAGCCGGGCGGGGCGCGCTTGCAGCGGATCGGCACGGCGCTGATGTTTCTGGGCGGCAGCCTCGGGCTCAACCGCAGCTATTTCGTGCTGCATGAACTGTGGGCCGGAATGCTGCTGGCGCTGGCCTTTGCGCTGCACCGCCCGGGGCGGCGCTGGGGCTGGGCGCTGGCCGTCGCTGCATTGGCGCTGGCGATCCGCGAGCTGAGCCTGCCGTTCGCGCTGTTGATGGCGGCCATGGCGCTGTGGCGGCGCGACTGGAAGGAAGGCGCGGCGTGGAGCGCGCTGGCACTGGCGTTTGTGGGCGTGCTCGCGGTGCACTTGCACTTTGCCGCCCAGCAGATCCTGCCCGGCGATCCGCCAAGCCCGTCATGGCTGGCGCTGCGCGGGCTGTCGGGCTGGCTGTCGAACGTGGTGTTGTCCAGCAACCTGCGGTTCCTGCCGCATCAGCTGGCGGGGCCGCTGGTCCTGTTGGCGGTGCTGGGCTGGGCCGGGTGGAACAGCCCGGCGGGCCGCTTTGGCACGCTGCTCTACGCAGGCTATGGGCTGGCCTTCATGATCGCGGGCCGGGCCGACAATTTCTACTGGGGCGCGGTGATCGCCCCGGCGCTGTTCATCGGGCTGGGCTTTGCCCCGCGCGCGCTGGCATCATTGTGGCGCAGCGCACGCGGGGGCAAGTGTGTGCCGGCTTAGGCGGTCAGTTCCTCGATGCGGTGGTGGGGCAGCACCCTCCAGGCCGCAACCAGCAGGATCACGTGCGAAATTTCGACCACCATCGGGGCGATGAAGCCCGGATAGGTGCCGTCCAGCCCCAGCGCGATGGCGCGCACGGTGACGGCCGTGCCCATCAGGGCCGCGGGGACCAGCAGCAGGTCGCCGTTGCGGCGCCAGGCGCCGATCATCATGCAGACCGCCACCACGCCAAAGAATGCCATGAAATCGGCGCGCAGCGTCGACAGGCCCTGGGTGCCGATCGGTTCAAGTCCGAAGCCGGCGGCCGTGGCAGCCGGGTTGAACAGGAAGTTCAGGCCCATGAACAGGTCGAACAGGCCAAACAGGAAAATCAGTGCAGTCAGGATCAGGCGCATTGGTAACTCCCCCCCAGGGTCAATCTGGTGCGCGGCACTGTGCCGCAGCCTTGCCAGAAGTCAAAGCCTGTTGCGCATCGCCTGCGGGCAATGCACAAGCCCGGCATGAAAGCGCCCCGTATCCTGCTGGTCGTCGGTGGCGGCATTGCCGCCTACAAGGCCTGTGAACTGGTTCGCCTGATCCGCAAGGATGGCGGCGATGTCACCTGTGTCCTGACCGAGGGCGGGGCCAAGTTCATCACCGCGATGACGCTTGCCGCGCTCAGCGAAAATCCGGTCCACACCACCTTGTGGGATCTCACCAGCGAGGTCGAAATGGGCCACATCCAGCTCAGCCGCGCGGCCGACCTGGTGGTGGTTTGCCCGGCTACGGCCGATCTCATGGCGCGGATGGCCCACGGCATCGCCGATGACCTGGCAACCACGCTGCTGCTGGCCACCGACAAGCCGGTTCTGGCCGTGCCCGCGATGAACGTGCGGATGTGGGAACACGCCGCGACCCAGGCCAATGTCGCCACGCTGCGCAGCCGCGGCGTGATCGTGCTCGATCCCGATGCAGGGGCGATGGCCTGCGGCGAATTCGGCCCGGGCCGCCTGCCCGAACCGGTGGTGATCCACGGCGCGATCCAGCAGGCGCTGGGCGCTGCCAGCCCGCTGGCTGGGCAGGAAGAATTTGACTCTGCCCCGGCGCATCGCGCGCTGTTCGGGCGCCACGTGCTGGTCACCGCCGGGCCGACCCATGAACCGATCGATCCGGTGCGCTACATCGCCAATCGGTCCTCGGGTAAACAAGGCTTTGCCATCGCCGCCGCCGCGGCGCGGGCCGGGGCACGGGTGACGCTGGTGGCCGGGCCGGTGGCGCTGGAGACCCCGCCCGGGGTGGACCGCGTCAATGTTGAAACTGCGCGCGAAATGGCCGCCGCCGTGCAAGCTGCGCTGCCCGCCGACGTGGCGGTGATGGTTGCCGCCGTGGCCGATTGGCGCACGCAGGACGTGGCGCTGGGCAAGATGAAGAAAGCGGCAGGCGGCCTT
>JAYSCF010000001.1:33215-34571 GCA_041915005.1 Novosphingobium sp. | reverse complement strand
GACCAGATAGGCCTCGCCATCGGTCATCATCAGTTCGGGCGTGTGGGTCAGCTTGGCCAGGCTGGCGGCCAGGCGCGGGACCGGGCCGACGCCGGTCGCCACCACTTCGCCGTTGCCGCGAAAGGCTTCGGAGCAGGCGGCGATGCACAGCTCGGCCAGGGTCGGGTTGAGGGTGCTATTGTCGCTCATCAGAACACCGGCAACGGCAGGGCCGTCACCGCCTCCTTTCCGCCAACGGATGCAAGATATTCGGCTTCGCTTGCGCCGACGAAACGGTCAGCCACCTGGCTCCATTCGCCGGGGTCGCGGGCCGCGTCGGTATAGGCCTTGAAGGCATTCATGTCCCAGCCATAGGCCGGGGTCATCATGCTGGGATGGGCGCCGCAGGGGATTTCGGTGACACCGCTGATGAAGCAGCGTTCAACCACGTTGGCCTGGGCCTGGTCCGGGTAGGCATCCTCCATCGCCGGGACCAGTTCCTCGCAGCTAGCATAGGTCTTGGCGGCGGCCTTGGCGAACCATTCATCATAGAACACGTCGGGGCCAAAGGCGTGGACATTGCCGCGCCAGTCGCTGCGATTGACGTGGAGCAGGGCTGCATCCAGCTTCAGTGCCGGCATGGCGATCAGCACTTCACCATCATCGTAGGGCGACTGGACGTGCTTCAGGCCGCCCAGTTCGGCAAGGTCCGTGCCGAGCCCGACCCGGGTGGGCAGGAACGGCAGGCCGAAGGCGGCGGCCTTCAGGCCCCACTGGAACATCCCTTCGTCGAGTTCGAGGACCTCGATCTGCCCGGCCTCGCGGGCCTTGCGGAACCAGGGTTCCAGCGGGATCGCATCGAGCGAGACAAAGGCGAAGACCAGCTTGCGCACCTTGCCCGCCGCGCAGAGCATGCCCACGTCCGCGCCGCCATAGGCGACGATGGTCAGATCCTTGAGGTCCGAGCGCAGGATCTCCCGCACCAGCGCCATCGGCTTGCGCCGCGGACCCCAGCCGCCGATACCCAGCGTCATCCCGTCTTTCAGTTGGCCGACGATCTCGGCCGGTGTCATCCGCTTGTCGAGCATCGCCGTTACTCCGCTGACTTCTTCAGCGCTTCCTGCCAGGCCCACGCGTGGCCCCAGACGCTGATTTGTGCATGGTGGGTGGTTTCCCAGCTGGCCGGGTCGATCACCAGGCCATCGTAGCCAATCTCAAGATCGAAGCCCGCCGGGGTCTGGACATAGAAGCTGGTCATCTCGTCGTTGACGTGGCGGCCCAGCGTGGCCGATTCCGCGAAGCCCTCGGCGCGCATCCGGTCGTGCGCCTTGCCCACCTCGATCAGGTTGGGCAGTTCCAGCATCAGGTGGACGCAGC
>JAYSCF010000001.1:0-33205 GCA_041915005.1 Novosphingobium sp. | reverse complement strand
GGCGGGATCGGCCCTTCGCCCAGCGCCAGGCTGTGGTGGCGGCCGTTGGCGGCGTGGAGGAAGGCAAAGCCCATGCCCGAATCTTCCGGCGGACCGCCCATGAAATAGAAGCGCGGCATGTCGGTTTGGCCAAGGCCTACCACATTGCAGTAGAAGTCGACTGTTTCGGCAAAGTTCGGTGCGCTCAGCACCGCATGGCCCATGCCCAGTTCGCCGGTGACGAAGTGCGGCACGCCCTGCGGGGAGACAAAGGGCGCATCGGTGCGGCTGTCGCCGTGGTAGAATTCCAGCCCGTTGCCGGCCGGATCGCTGGTGCGGAACATTTCCGACACACCCCGCGCGGCGGCTTCTTCAGGGCTGGCGAACTGCACGGCTTGTCCAGCGGCAGAGATGCGCTGCGCCAGGGTATCGAACGCAGTCTTGTCCATCACCTCGAAAGCCGGTGCTACAAGGCGTTCGGCGCCGCCAGCTTCGATCCGGAACCGGAATGGCCGATCATCGATCCGGTAAAGCGCCGCACCATCCGGCGCATCGGGCGCGCGCATGGCGCCTGCAACCTGCGTCAGAAACCGGTCCCATTCGGCCGGCTTTGCCGTTTCCACGACAACATAGCCCAGTGACTTCACACTCATCAGGCCTGAGCCCCCTTCACAAGATCAAGAAAATACGGGCGCTCGCCCCCACCATCGACATTGACGCGTGCACCGCTGACCCAACTGGCGAGCGGCGAGCACAGCCACAGCACTGCTCCGGCGATGTCCTGGCCCGTGCCCATGCGCTGCAGCGGCATCGAGCGGCCAACCGCAGCCTGAGCCTCGGCATCGCCATAGGTGGCTTCGGCGTTTTCGGTGGTCATCAGCCCGGCAATGATCGCGTTGACGCGAATGCTGGAGGAACCCCATTCCTGGGCAAGGCTTTGGGTCAGGTTGAGCAGGCCGGCCTTGGCCGCGCCATAGATCGCGGTGCCGGGCGAGGGGCGAACGCCCGATACGCTGGCGATGTTGACGATGCTGCCGCCGCCTGCCGCTGCCATATGCGGATGGGCTGCCTGAGCGAGATAGAGCGGGGCCACCAGGTTGAGCTTGAGAATGGCATCGACGAAGCGCGGGCTGGCCGTTTCGGCAGGCGTGGCGGGCGAACCGCCAGCATTGTTCACCAGAATGTCGATCCGGCCGTGCTTGGCCACTACGCCATCGACCAGTGCCTTGGCGGCCTCGGGGTCGCGGATGTCGCCGTCCATGAAGGTGACGCCATCGGGCAGGGTTTCAGGGGCGTTGCGCGCGCAAGCCACGACTTGGCAGCCGGCATCGGCCAGGGCGGCGCAGATGGCGCGGCCAAGGCCGCGGGTGCCCCCGGTGACGATCGCCACCTGACCTGTGAGGTCAATATTCTGCGCCTGAGCCAAGGCGGCCTTCTCCCCAATATGTTGCGTTCGCTGAATCGCGCCCTCAACAATGTCCGAAATGAGCATTATCGGAAGCCAAAGGGCTTTTCAATTGACGATTTGCGTATCAAACGATAAAAAAAATTACGAAGCCCACGGTTTGGGTGATGCTGAGTCGATAAATAAGGAGCTTGGGAGAATGGCCACCGCTGCACAGCGCGCGGAAGGTTCGCAGGGCGCGCCGACTGCCGATGAATTGATTGATCGCGCCCGTGCGATGATTCCCGTGCTCAAGGGCCGGGCGAAGCAATGTGTGCGGGATCGCAATGTTCCGGCGGAAACGATCGCCGAGTTGCGGGCGGCGGGTTTCTTTCGCATTCTTCAGCCGCGTCGTTGGGGTGGGTATGAAATGCACCCCAACGTGTTTTTTGAAGTCCAGAAGGCGCTAGCCGAAGGTTGTATGTCGACCGGCTGGATGTTCGGCGTGGTGGGCTGCCACCCTTATGAAATTGCGCTGTTCCACGATCAGGCCCAGGAAGAGGTCTGGGGGAATGATGCCGATATGCTGGTGTCATCGACCTATCAGCCGGTGGGCAAGGTGACCCATGTCGAAGGTGGCTTCCGCCTGTCGGGGCGCTGGGGTTTTTCGACCGGGTCGACGCATTGCGGTTGGGTGTTGCTGGGCGCGATGTGCCCGCCCAAGGCCGAAGGCGATGGGCCGGAAATGCGCACCTTCCTGCTGCCGCGCAGTGATTACGCCATCGATGAAGATGCCTGGCACGTGTTCGGCCTGCAGGGGACCGGCAGCCATGATATCATTGTCGATGATGTATTCGTGCCGGATTATCGCACCCACCGCTCGATCGATGGGTTCCTGTGCAAGAACCCCGGTCAAGAAGTGAACACGGGGCCGCTTTACTCGCTGCCTTGGGCGCAGGTGTTTGTGCGTTCGGTATCCACTGCGGCGTTTGGCGGCGCGCAGGCGGCGATCAATGCCGGCATGGCGATCATGCAGGATCGCGTTTCAACCAACACCGGCAAGGCATCCAAGCAGGACCCGATCCTGCACGCAGCTCTGGCCCGTGCGATCGCCGAAAAGGGTGAGATGGAAACCACCCTGCGACTGACCTTCGAGGATCTGATGGGCTATGCAGAACGCGGTGAGGAAATCCCGCTCGATAAGCGTGCCTTCCTGGCCTACCAGTCGAGCACCGTGGTGCGCCGTCTGGCTGGGCTGATCGACGATATCGTGCGGCAGCTTGGCGGTCGCGCGATCTATATGACCAGCGACATCATCCAGCCCTGGCTCGATCTCAATGCGGGCCGCGCACACGTGGCAAACGATCCCAACAATCGCACGATGGATGCGATTGGCACGGCGCTGGGCGCTGCCCCGCTCAATCCGTTCCTCTAAGGGAAGGCTGCTGCGATGACTGCTCTGACAGAAGCCACCTATACCGTTTCTGGTGACTACCGGATCCACCTCAAGGAGGCGGGCTCCGGGCCGGTGGTGGTGTTCATCCACGGCAGCGGGCCGGGGGCCTCGGGCGCGTCGAACTTCCGCCAGAACTGGCCGCAGTTCGTGGCGGCGGGCTACCGCGTGATCCTGCCCGACCTGATTGGCTATGGCGCCTCGTCGAAGCCCGAGGGAATCGACTACACGCTGCAACTGTTCACCGACACGCTGTATGAGGCGCTGCGCCAGCACGGGGTCGAGCGCGCGGTGCTGGTCGGCAATTCACTCGGCGGCGGCGTGGCGATCCAGATGACGCTCGATCATCCCGAATTTGCCGAACGGTTGATCCTGATGGCACCGGGCTGCGTCGAGGAGCAGGCAGACTATTTCAAGATGCCGGGCATTACCAAGATGGTATCGAACTTTGGCGGACCGGACTTCAATCTTGATGAACAGCGCCGCCTGATCGGTAATCTGGTCCATCCCGATTTCGCGCCGAACATTCCCGATGTGCTGGTGCAGGAACGCTTTGCCGTAGCCCGGACCCAGCCCAAGGATGTGCTGATGCGAATGCGCACGCCAAACCTGGGGCCGCGGCTGGGTGAACTGAAGCAGCCGATCTTCGTCATGTGGGGCCTGAACGACGAGTTCTGCCCCGAAAGCGGTGCACGCCATTTCCTTGATCGATGCGACGATGCGCGCTGCATGGCCTTCACCCGCACTGGCCACTGGGTCCAGGTCGAGCGGGCCGAGGAATTCAACCGCTACAGCCTCGAGTTTCTGCGTGGCTGACGGCTATCCCAGCGTCCCGGAAGATCTCCCGGCGCAGTTCCGTGCGGCGATGCGGCGGCTTGCAGCCTCGGTCACGGTGGTAGTGGCCAGCGGCGACAATGGCCCGGTCGGCATGGCGGCAACCTCGGTTACCTCGCTGACGGCCGATCCGCCCGCAGTGCTGGTCTGCGTCAACCGCGCGACTGCCTTGCACGCGCTGCTGGTGCCCACAGCACCGCTTTCGGTCAACCTGCTGTCGCGCGATCAGCAGGACGTTTCGGCGGCGTTTGGCGGCGGCTTGCCGCACGAACAACGCTTTGCCGTGGGCAACTGGCGCGAAACCGACAGCGGCTTGCCCGCACTCGACGGGGCTCAGGCAAACCTCAGCTGCGTGATCGATGCGATGCTGGCCTATGGCACCCACAGCATTGTCATCGCCCGCGTTCTCAAGGCTGAAATCAGTGCCGAGGTTGCCCCGTTGATCTACCAGGATGGAGCCTACCTGTGAGCATTGCCCCGAATGAGGACCTGATCGACCAGCTGGCCGCCGAGCTTTACGCCGCGCTGCGCGAAGGGCGCACGCTGGTGCCGCTGATCGAACGCCACCCTGAACTCACCATCGACGATGCCTACCGGATTTCACTGGGTGCGCTGGCGCGCCGCGAGGGCGATGGCGAGCGCGTGGTTGGCAAGAAGATCGGCGTTACTTCCAAGCCGGTGCAGGATATGCTGGGTGTGCACCAGCCCGATTTCGGTTTCCTGACCGACCGGATGTGGATTGACGGCGATATCGACATTGCCGCCAATGGCCTGATCCAGCCACGCGCCGAGGCGGAGATCGCCTTCGTGCTGAAGCACAGCCTCAACGGCCCCGGCGTGACCGCCGCCGACGTGATGGCCGCGACCGACTATATCGCTCCCTGCTTCGAGATCGTCGACAGCCGCATCCGCGACTGGAAGATCGCGATCGTCGATACCGTGGCCGACAATGCCAGCTGTGGCGTGTTCGTGCTGGGTGCAGAGCGCGCCGATCCGCGCGGGCATGATCTGCCCGCGCTGCGCGTCACTGTCACCAAGAACGGCGCGCCGCTGTCCGAAGGGCTGGGCAGCGCGGTGCAAGGCGATCCGGCCCAGGCGGTCGCCTGGCTCGCCAATACGCTGGGCGCCCACGGCGTCACGCTTGATGCCGGGGACGTGATCCTTTCGGGCAGTCTCGTTCCGCTGGAACCGGCGGTGGCGGGCGATGTGTTTGAAATGACCCTGCACGGCATCGGCTCGTGCACGGCACGGTTTGTCTAAGGAAACAGCAATGGCACGGGTAAAGGCCGCGATCATCGGTTCGGGCAATATCGGCACCGACCTGATGATGAAGATGATCAAGTATCCCCAGAACATGGAGCTGGCAGCGGTGGTGGGGATCGATCCCGCCTCCGAAGGGCTGGCCATGGCGCGCGAACATGGCATTGCCACCACGCACGAGGGAATCGAGGGGCTCAAGAAGCTGCCGTGCTACGGCGAAATCGGCATCGCCTTCGATGCGACCAGTGCCTATGCCCACAAGGTTCACGACGAGGCCCTGCGCGGCGATGGCATCCAGGTGGTCGACCTGACCCCGGCGGCGATCGGGCCGTTCACCGTTCCGGCAGTCAACATGACCCAGCACCTCGATCAGCCCAACGTCAACATGGTGACCTGCGGCGGCCAGGCGACGATCCCGATGGTTGCCGCCGTTGCGCGGGTTTCCAGCAAGCTCCACTATGCCGAAATCGTCGCCTCGGTCTCCTCGCGCTCGGCCGGGCCTGGGACGCGTGCCAACATCGACGAGTTTACCCGCACCACCGCACGGGCGATCGAAGTGGTCGGCGGGGCGGCCAAGGGCAAGGCGATCATCATCCTCAACCCGGCTGAACCGCCGATGATCATGCGCGATACGGTGTTCACCCTGTCCGAAGGCGGCGACGAGGACGCGATCCGCCGTTCGGTCGAGGACATGGTTGCCGAAGTGCAGAAATACGTGCCCGGATACCGGCTCAAGCAGGACGTGCAGTTCGAGCGGTTCGGGGACAATAACAAGCTCAAGATCCCCGGCATGGGCGAATTTACCGGAATCAAGTCGATGATCATGCTCGAAGTCGAAGGGGCGGGGGACTACCTGCCGTCCTATTCGGGCAACCTCGATATCATGACGGCCGCAGCCAAGGCTACCGGCGAACTTCTCGCAGCGCGGAGGATGGGCAAGTGAGCACGAAATTCAACGTTGCCGCGGGCGAAAAGCTTTACATTCAGGACGTGACCCTGCGCGACGGGATGCACGCCGTGCGCCATATGTATGGCCTCGATCATGTCCGTGCGATTGCCCAGGCGATCGAGGCATCGGGCGTCGATGCGATCGAAGTGGCGCATGGCGACGGGCTTTCTGGTGCCAGCTTCAACTATGGCTTTGGTGCCCATACCGATTGGGAATGGCTGGAAGCCGTGGCGGAGGTGCTCGACAAGTGCGTGCTGACCACCTTGATCCTGCCCGGCGTCGGGACGGTCGAGGAACTGCGCCGAGCCTACGACATCGGCGTGCGCTCGGTGCGGGTGGCAACCCATTGCACCGAGGCTGACGTATCGAAACAGCACATCGGCATCGCCCGCGATCTTGGCATGGATGTTTCCGGCTTCCTGATGATGAGCCACATGATCGAGCCTGAGGTGTTGGCGCAGCAGGCCCTGCTGATGGAAAGCTACGGCGCGCAATGCGTCTATGTCACCGATAGCGGCGGTGCGCTTGACATGGATGGCGTGCGTGCGCGCTTTGAAGCCTATGACCGGGTGCTCAAGCCCGAAACCCAGCGCGGGATGCACGCGCACCACAACCTTGGGCTTGGCGTGGCCAATTCGATCGTTGCAGCGCAGTGCGGGGCGGTGCGGATCGACGCCAGCCTGACCGGCATGGGCGCGGGGGCGGGCAATGCGCCGCTCGAGGTGTTCATTGCCGCGGTTGACCGCAAGGGCTGGAATCACGGCTGCGATGTCAGCCTGCTGATGGACGCAGCGGAAGACCTCGTTCGTCCGCTGCAAGATCGTCCGGTGCGGGTGGACCGTGAAACGTTGAGCCTTGGTTATGCCGGGGTCTATTCCAGCTTCCTGCGTCATGCCGAGAAGGCCAGCGAAACTTATGGAATCGACACCCGCGAAATTCTGCTCGAACTGGGCCGTCGCAAGATGGTGGGCGGGCAGGAAGACATGATCGTCGATGTCGCGCTCGATATGCTGAAGGCGAGGAATGGCTGAGGGCATGACCGAAATTTCGTTGCACCGGCCTTATCCCGCCAGCGCGGTTGGGGCCTGGCATTTCGAAACCGAGGTTGCCGTGGTCGGTTTCGGCGCGGCGGGGGCTTGCGCCGCGATCGAGGCGGCAGCCGCAGGCGCGCGGGTCATGCTGTTCGAGCGCAATTCGGGCAGCGGCGGGGCTTCCGGCCTGTCAGGCGGGGAAATCTATATCGGCGGGGGTGGGGGCAGTGATGTCCAGCGCGCCGCAGGGTTTGACGATGCCACCGAGGATTTCGCCGCCTATCTCAAGGCGGCGGGCGGTCCCTGCGTCGATGAAGCCAAGTGCGATCTCTATGCCGCCGAGGCGCTGGACCATTTTGCCTGGCTCAAGGCGCAGGGCGTGCCCTATCGCGGCAACTACCTGCCCGGCAAGCATATCGAGCCGACCGACGATTCCACTCTGATCTGGTCGGGCAGCGAAGCGGCCTCGCCGTTTTGCGATCTGGCCAAGCCGGCGCCTCGCGGTCACGTGATCCAGCACATGGGCTGGGGCGGCGGACGCCCGCTGGTTGATATCCTCGAAGCCTCTGCTCGCGACAGGGGCGTGGAAGTGGTGGTCGATGCCCGCGCGCTGGCGTTGGTCAGTGACGGGACGCGGATCGTCGGGCTGGTGGTGCGGATCGACAACCAGCCGCGCTTCGTCCGTGCGAGCAAGGGCGTGGTCCTGGCTACCGGGGGCTTCGTGTTCAACGATGCGATGCGGCGCAAGTATTGCCCCGAAACGCTCAAGCTCAACGATCCGATCGGCGACAAGGACGATGGCTCGGGTATCGAACTGGGCGTGGGTGCGGGTGGCGATGCGATCCACATGGAGCAGTTCTTCACCACCTGCCCGTGGACCATGCCCGAAAGCCACGCCAAGGGCGTATTCGTCAACGTTCAGGGCCAGCGCTTCATCAACGAGGATTGCTATCACGGCCGGGTCAGCCGCTGTGCGGTCGATCAGCCGGGCGGCAAGGTTTACCTGCTGCTCGACATGGCCCATTTCGTCCAGCCGATGGACTTTGCCCGGATCTCGATCGCTGGCACCGGTGACAGCTGGGAGGAAGTCGAGGCCGAGCTGGAAATGCCCGCAGGCACGCTTAGCGCGACGATGGCGGTCTATAATCGCCACGCCCACGAAGGGCGCGATCCATTGTTCGACAAGCGCGCGCCGATCCTGGTGCCGCTGGATCAGGGCCCGTTCGTGGCGCTCGAACTCAATTTCGAGACGAGCTATTTCAGCTTCTTCACGCTCGGCGGGCTGCGCACCTCGACCGATGGCGAAGTGCTCGACCGGGACGGGGCGCCGATTGCCGGGCTCTTTGCCGCCGGACGCTGCACCTCGGGTCTGCCGGCCTGGGGGCATGGCTATTCTTCCGGGCTGAGCCTGGCAGACTGCACCTTTTTCGGGCGGCAGGCCGGGCGCAAGGCTGCGCGTGGCTGAAGCACTGGCAGCGCGGCTGGCGGCCCTTGAAGACCGCGAGGCGATCCGCGACCTGATTGCGCGCTATGGTCCTTTGGCCGACAGCGGCGACGCGCAGGGCGTGGCGGCTCTGTTTGCCCCGGACGGCATTTATGCCGTGGGCGGAATGGGCGAGGCACGCGGCCACGCGGCCATCGCCGCACTGATCACGGGGACGGGCCATCAGGCACTGATGGCTGATGGCTGTGCCCACGTATTGTCATCCCCGGCGGTCGATCTTGACGGCAGCCGCGCCGTGGCATGCTGCCACAGCGTGGTGTTTCGGCAGGCCGAAGGCACATGGATCGCCGTGCGGGTTTCGGCCAATCGCTGGGAGCTGGAACGCGGCGCCGATGGCTGGCGCGTGACCAGGCGCGACAATGCGCTGCTCGATGGCAGCGCGGGCGCGCGCGGGGTGCTCAGCCTGCCAGCTGGCCTCCATCCACGACCAGCAACGCACCAGTAGTCTTGCGCGAGGCATCCGAGGCGAGGAAGGCCAAGGCCTCGGCAATGTCTTCGGGATCACAGATGCCATCGGCCAGCTTGGGGACATTGCGCATCACCAACTGCCAGTCGATATCGCCGGCGGGAGGCGGGGCCTTGGTCATCGGCGTGGCGACTTGCCCGGGGCTGACCCCGTTCACCCGCACGCCTGCTGCGGCATATTCCAGCGCCAAGGACTTGATCATGCCGACCACGGCGTGCTTCGAGGCCGAATAACCGACCGAATAGGGGATTCCGGAAAGCCCAGCAGTGGATGCCACGCAGACGATGTTGCCCCGGCTTTCGACCAGATGGGGTAGCGCGGCGCGGCACAGCGCATAGACGCTGGTAGTGTTGATCCGCAGCAGGCGCTCGAAATCGTCTTCGGGAAAATCGGCAGTCGGCCCCCACTTGAGCATACCGGCAACGTTGCACAGAACATCAAGCCCGTCCTTGGCGGCCGCCGCTACCAAGGCGCGGCACGACGTATAGTCTTCGGCGTTGTAGGGCACGATATGCACGCTCCCGCCGATCAGTGCTGCGGTCTCTTCCAGGCCTGCGGCGTTGATGTCGCCGATGGTAAGCTGGGCCCCTTCGCGTGCGAACAACTGGGCCGTGGCCCGCCCGATCCCCGAAGCTGCGCCTGTGACCAGAATCTTCTTGCCGGAAAACCGCACGCTTTTTTCCTCTCAACCAAAACTGTCGGGCGCATCGCCCATGCTTGTTATCGCAGGCCGCCCATCAGCGTCGACCGAATGGATCAGGCAGCTTAGCCGGCGTGAACGCGTTTCGGCGATCCACCAGCGGCCATCGCGCTTCACGTAGAGGTCATCATATTCGACGCCCATTTGCGTTAGCGTCCGGCTGGCAAGATTGATGTTGTGAAACAACAGCGACCATTGCCCCCGTGCTTGCGTCGCGCTGTCAAAGGTGATCACGCCATTGGCGCCGTGGTGGATGTCAAAAATACCAGGCGCACAGCCCATCTGGGCATAGATCGCCACGAAGGCATCGCGGCCCTCGAAAGGGGGGAAGCCATCATAGGCGATTACCGCGCCGTCAGGGAGCAGCGCATCGCGGACCCCATCTGGATCCTTGGTGTCACAGGCGCGCAGATAGCGGGCCTTGAGATCCCGGATCGCGCGATCGTCTTCCAGCCGTTCAAGGCGCTGCTCAAGCGAGGCCATATGTTGCTCCGCGGCTGGGGCGGACCCGGCTGGTGCCGTGTCCGCCCACACCATTCCGTTAGAACTTCACCCCAACGCTCACCCCATAGGTGCGCGGATCGGGGAAGTAGCCCAGCAGGATCCCGCCGAAGCCCGGCCCAAAGTCGATGAAGTTCGACGGGTTGGCTTCCTTGGTCAGGTTACGCACGAACAGCGAGAGATCCGCACGCGCCCCGCCGATCGTGATATCGCTGACGGTGGCTCGCAGGTTGATGATCGTACGGCCCTTGGATTCGCTGGAATGGGCATTCTGGTCCGACGAGGTCGGCGTGACCAGCGCATAGGGGAAGGTGTAGTACTTCGAGGCGTAGTTGAGATCGCCATAGAGGTTGAGCTTGCCCCAGTCCCCTTCGACTACCTTCCAGTCTACGCCCAGCGCGGCCGTGGTCTTGGGGGCATGGGGGAAGGCGCGGTTGGCCGATACATCCACTCCGCCGTCGATGAAGCTCTTGTACTTCACGTCGAGGATGGCGAGCGATCCGTTGATCGTCAGGGCATCGACCGGGCGCACGACGGTCTCGAACTCCAGGCCCTGGATGCGAGCGGCGGCGGCATTGCGGATGATTGATGCGGCCCCTGCGCTGGCGGTGAAGACCGACAGCTGCATATCCTTGTGCTCATCGCGGAAGGCGGCAACGTTGAACATCACCCGCTTGTCGAGCAGCTGGGTCTTAAGGCCCACTTCATAGCTGTCGACCTTTTCGGGCCGGTAGGGACTGCACAGTTCGGTCGCGCCAGTCGGGCAGCTGGCGGTCGGGGCGACGAACACGTTGGTTTCCCCGTTGAACCCGCCCGACTTGAAGCCGCGCGCGAAGCGAGCATAGGCGTTGACGTTATCCGATACCGCATAGGACAGCGTCGCTGCAGGCGAGAAGTTGTTGTACTTCGCATCGGGGATTGCGCCGTAGGGGATGTTGGCGATCACCAGCGGCGAAGTGATGCCATTGGCAGCATCGTAGTTCACGCGGAAATAACGGCTGATGTCCTTGGCTTCGTGCGTATAGCGCGCGCCCAGGGTCAGCTTGAGCGGATCGCTCAGCTGGTAGTCGAGCTGGGCATAAAGCGCGAAGGCCTTGGTGTGCGAACCATAGTTCGATTGCAGGTCGGTGCCGCCGCCAAAGTAGGTCTGCGGGTTCAGCGTTTCGGCCTTTTCGCTAAAATAGAACGCGCCGAGCACATAGTTCAGCTTGTCGGCCAGCGCAGCGCCGGTGAGCTGCAGTTCCTGGCTGAACGCATGGTAGCTGGTGATGCGCTGGGTATAGGCTACCGGCAGCGGCGAGCCGTCGAGGTCAAGGCCGTCTGCCCAAGCCAGGTCGCGATACGCGGTGATCGACTTGAGCGTGGCGGCTCCCAGGTTGGCGGTCAGCGTCAAGGCGTGGCCATAGCTGCGTGACTTTTCATAGGCTGGGGCATCGATTGATGCCGTGCTGACCCGGGTTGCGCTGGTGTAGCGATCAAGCGGGAAATAGGCCCCGCCATAAGCATAGCCAACCGATGCCGGATCGAAGATGTCGCGCGGATCGTGGTTGCGGTTGACCCGCAGCAGCTGCGAGAACGGCGGGGTCTGATCGGACTTGGAATAGTCATAGATGTAGTCGGCAGTGATCGCATCCGACAGTTCTGCGCGCAGTTGCACCATGAAGCTGCCCGAATTGATCGAATCCGTGCGCCCCCGGCCCGAAGGCTGGTTGGGAACCAGGTCGATCAGACCATCGCGGCGGCGATACTGGCCCGAAATCTTGGCCGAGAAGATCCCCATCTGCGGCAGGTCAAGCACGCCCTTGAACTTCCATTCGTTGAAGCTGCCATAGGTAACCTCGGCGCTGCCACCCGCTTCGCCGCTGGGCTTCCTGGTAACGAGGTTGACCGCCCCGGCCAGGGCATTGCGGCCATAGAGCGTGCCCTGCGGGCCGCGCAGCACTTCCACGCGCTCCAGGTCGGCCACATCGAAGATCGAGCCTTGCGCCTTGGCGATGTAGACCCCGTCGAGATAGAGCCCGACCGCCGGTTCCCAGGTGATCGCCGGGTTGATCGTCACCGAGCCGCGGATCGCGATCTGCGAGATCGTTTTCGAGCCTGGCGCGCGTTCGATTTTCACGTTGGGGGCGATGGTGCCCAGCTTGTCGATCGAATCGACCCCGCGGCTTTCGAGGTAATGGCTGCCAACAGCCGAAATCGCGATCGGCACGTCCTGCACGTTTTCGCTGCGCTTCTGTGCCGTGACGACGATTGCGCCGATGCCGTCATCGGTGTTCTGTGCACTGTCCTGCGCCAGAACGGGGGACGATGCCAGGGCCGCGATGACGGCAAGCGAAGTCGTAGCGAGAAGTCGGTTCATGTTCCCTCCCTAAGGGCTGTGAGGCGCGTTTGGCGCTGATGTGCGTAACAAATATGCCATATTATCTACGCGAATGAAGATTGCGATGCAATCCAAAATGGAATATCGTAACGTCAGGTAGAAAATTATACGCTAATGGAGGGGATATGTTAACGATTGCATTGGCGGCTGCCGCGGCCGCGGCGACCTTGCCGAATGCTGCGCAATGCCAGGCTGCCGCGCTCGATCCAGAAGCGGCGCTGGCCCAGGCCAACGGCCTGATCGGCTACATCTATGGCTACCCGATGGTCGATCTGCTCAAGCAGCAATATAACGAGACACATCAGGTCAGCCCGACCCAGCCGGTTGCCGCCCCGGTCAACACCATCGCGGTTTATCCCCATGTCCTGACCCCCGCGACCCAGGGGCAGTTGCGGGCGGCCAATGCCGATACGCTCTACCTCAATTCATGGATCGACCTGTCGCATGGCCCTGTGCTGATCGATGTGCCCGAATTGGATTCGCGCTATTACACCCTGGCCTTCATGGACCTCTATGCCCGGCCCTATCACCTGGGCACTCGCACCAATGGCGGCAAGGCCTCGCGTTATGCCCTGGTCGGCCCGACGGGGGGCGAAGTGCCGGCGGGCTATACTCCGCTGCACCTGCCGACCGATACGGTCTGGATGCTTGGGCGGGTGCTGGTCAGCGGTCCGGACGATGCCGCGGCGGCGCAGCGCGTGGCCCATTCGATCGTGATGCGCGGGGCGGTGGGCGCGGCTGTGACGGCAGCGCCGGCGATGCAGCCGTTTGACAGCCTGAGCTATTTTGAACTGTTCAATCAGGCACTGCGCAGCGTTCCAGCCAAGCCGGGCGAGGAGGCGCTGATGGCCAGTTTCGATACTGCCGGGTTCGGTCCGGCGCGCCGCTTTGATGTGGCCGCGCTTAGCCCGGCGCAGTCGCTCGGCCTGGGCTGCGCCCTGCGGATCGGCCCGCAGGTGCTGGCCAAGCGTGGCTTCCGACCGGCGCGCATCCAGAACGGCTGGATGTGGTCCGGCGCCATGGCCAATCCCGGCAACGATTTTCTGCTGCGTGCCGAAGTGGCGCGCGGCGGCTATGTCAACGCGCCCGAGGAATCGATCTATCCAGCGGCGATCAGCGACAATCGGGGCGAGCCGCTGAATGGCGGGCGCAGCTATCGCATCCGCTTTGCCAAGGGGGCGCTGCCGCCGGTCGATGCCTTCTGGTCGATCACGGCCTATGACCGGACGACCTCGCAGCTCGTCGAAAATCCGCTGCATCGCTACAATATAGGCGATCGCACGCGCGGGCTGAAATATGACAAGGACGGTTCGTTGAGCGTCTATCTTGCGGGTGCCAAGCCGCCGCAGGGCGCGGCGAACTGGCTGCCGGTGCCGCCGGGATCCTTCCATGTCGTCATCCGGATGTATCTGCCCCGAGCGGCGGCGCTGGAAGGCCGCTATGAGCTGCCCGCGATCGAACGGGTCGATCCGTGATGGCGCGGCGTGAACAGGGGCAAGGGGCGCGAATGACCATGCCAAGAAAGTACAAGGCGGCCCTGACAACCGCTGGGCTGATGCTCGCCGCGCTGGCGGGCTGCGACCGGCTGCCTGCCGGGCTGGGCGTCAAGCACGACCAGCCGGTCAAGCTGACGGCCTATCCCGAACGGGTGTTCTGGGGTGATACCCACCTGCACACCTCCAATTCGCCCGATGCCTTTGGCTTTGGCAACCGCCTGGGCCCGGAAGAGGCGTTGCGGTTCGCCCGGGGAGAGGAGGTAACCTCGACCATGGGGGTCAAGGCCAAGCTCGCCCGTCCGCTCGATTTTCTGGTGATTGCGGACCATTCCGACGGGCTGGGTTTCGTCAAGGCGCTGGCCGATGCGCCGCGTTTCCTGCTGCCCAATGACAAGCTCAAGCGCTGGCACGATATGTTCAATGCCGGGCCGGAGCAATCGTCGCGGGCGATGGGCGAAATGATCGATTTTGCCGGCAGTCCTGAGGCCAAGAATCTGGCCGATCCGAAGAAGGTGGCCGAGCAGACCGCCTCGCTTTGGGCCAAGCACATCAAGACCGTCGAATCCTATAACGAACCGGGCAAGTTCAGCGCCTTCTTCGGTTTCGAATATACCTTGATGCCCAATGGCAACAATTTGCACCGGGTGGTGATGTTCCGCGATGGGCCGGACAAGGTCAGCAAGGTCCAGCCCTTCACCACGGCAATGGGGAGCAAGCCCGAGGATCTGTGGAGCTACATGGAAGCCTATGAGCGGAGCCAGCACGGTCACGTTCTGGCCATCCCGCACAACAGCAACGTCTCCAACGGCCTGATGTTTGAACTGACCGGCCCGGGCGGTGAGCCGATGACCGCAGCCCAGGCCCGCCGCCGCGCCGCGCATGAGCCGCTGGTCGAGGTGACCCAGATCAAGGGCGATAGCGAAGCCCACCCGTTCCTCTCGCCTTCCGACGAATTCGCCGGGTTCGGGGTCGAAGGCTGGGACAAGGCCAATCTCAACGCCAAGCAGCTTACCACGCCATCGATGTTCGGCGGCAACTACGTGCGCGAGGCGCTGAAACGCGGTCTGGTGATCGAGGGACGCACCGGGGTGAACCCTTACCGTTTCGGTCTGATCGGCTCGACCGACAGCCACACGGGTCTTTCCACTGCCGACGAGGACAATTTCTTCGGCAAGCATACCGGCAACGAGCCGACGCCCCAGGGCAAGGACCGCGTGACCCCGTCGATGGACATGGGCACCAACCTGGGCCGGTTCAACTGGCAGTATCTGGCAGGCGGTTATGCCGGGGTCTGGGCGCGGGGCAACACCCGCGAGGCGATCTTCGACGCGATGATGCGGCGCGAGGTCTATGCCACCACCGGCCCGCGCATGACGGTGCGCTTCTTCGGCGGCTGGGATTTCGAGGCCAGCGACCTCAAGGCCAACTGGGTTGCGGCGGGGTATCGGCGCGGCGTGCCGATGGGCGGGGTTCTGCCCGCCGGGACCAAGAGCGCGCCGAGCTTCATCGTTTCTGCGATCAAGGATCCGATCGGCGCCAACCTGGACCGCGTGCAGGTGGTCAAGGGCTGGACCGATGCCAGGGGGCAGGCCCACGAAAAGGTCTTCGACGTTGCCTGGAGTTCGCCTGAAACCCGTAAACCCGTGCATGGCAGGCTTCCGTCCGTAGGCAATACGGTCAACTTGGCCGTGCCCAATTACGCCAATTCGATCGGCGCGGCGAACCTGGTTACCGTGTGGCGCGATCCCGAATTCGATCCGACGCGCCGCGCATTCTATTATCTGCGCGTGATCGAGATCCCGACCCCGCGCTGGGTGGCCTACGATGCTGCGCGCTACCATCTCAAGCTTGGTCCGGAGATCCCGCAGATCTCGCAGGAACGCGCCTATACTTCTCCCATCTGGTACGAGCCTAAATCATGACTGACCTTGAAACCCGTATCGACCGGCTGGAATCGCTTGATGCGATCCGCCAGCTGCCTGCCAAATATGCGCTTGCGCTTGATATGCGCGACATGGAGGCGATGGTTTCGCTGTTCCCCGCCGATGTGCGGGTGGGCAAGGATGCCTCGGGCCGGCAGGCGCTGCGGGCCTATATGGACCTCACGCTGCGTTCGCCCTTCACCGGCACGTCGCACCATATCGGTGGCCACGTGATCGAATTCGACGATGCCGACCATGCCCATGGGGTGGTCTATTCGAAGAACGAGCATGAGACGGGCGATGAATGGGTCATCATGCAGATGATGTATGCGGACGACTATGTTCGTCAGGATGGGCGCTGGCACTTTGCCCGGCGCCTGCCGCTCTACTGGTATGCGACCGACCTCAACAAGCCGCCGATCGGCGACAACAAGATGCGCTGGCCGGATACCGAATGGGCGGAAGGCAACTTCCACAAGCTGTTCCCCAGCTTCGCCGAATTCTGGGCGCGCGAGGGCGATACCGGCGCTCCGGTGGCTGAGCCCGCGCCGCTGGAAAAATTCCTTGAAACGATGCGCCGGGGCCAGTCGGCACCCAAGGTAAAGGTGCGCGCCGACTGATCGTGGCAGGCGCGGGGCGGGCGCTCAGAAGTAGTAGCTCGCCCCGTTCGCCACCAGCACCGATCCGTTGACATAGCTGGCATCGTCGCTCGCCAGGAACGCAACCGCGGCGGCGATTTCGGCCGGATCGGCCATCCGCCCCAGCGGGATCGCCGCTTCCATCGATGCGATCCATTCGTCGGGAATGCCCTGCATCACCGGGGTGTTGGTCGGCCCCGGGGCAATCGCGTTGACTCGGATCTTGCGCGGGGCAAGCTCGCGGGCCAGCTGCCGTGTCAGCCCGATCACCGCCGCCTTGCTGGCGCAATAGTGGGGGCTGCCTTCGCCCGACTGGGCGCTGGTCGAACTGACGTTGATGATCGTGCCGGGAGTGCCATCGACCGCCAGCACGCGGGCGAATTCGCGGCAGGTGTAGAACGTGCCATTGAGGTTGACCGCCATCACACCGGCCCAGCCATCGTCGCCCATGTGGATCAGCTGGTCGACGATCACCTCGGAACTGCCGTGCTCGGCCAGTTCGGCGTTGCGCTGGGCCATTGCGCCATAGAACTGTTCGGAGCCGTCATTGGCAGCCTGGCCGATCCCGGCATTGTTGACCGCGATGTCGAGCCGTCCGAACGCCTCGCGCGCGGCCTTGACCACGGCGGCGACCGAGGCCGAATCCGCAACGTTGCAGGCCAGCGCCAGCGTTGCGCCGCTGGCCTGGGCATCGGCCAGGTTGAGATCGAGTGCGGCAACCTGCGCGCCGTCGGCCATCAGCCGCTTGACGATGGCCGCACCGATCCCGCGCCCTGCGCCGGTCACGATCGCCGCGCGGCCTTCAAGACGTCCGCTCATTCCTGGTTGCTCCCGGTCATGTGGTTGGCGGCAATATAGCCGAAGGTCAGGGCCGGACCGATGGTTACGCCTGCGCCCGGATAGCTTTCGCCCATGGCCGAGGCGGCATTGTTGCCGATGGCATAGAGCCCTTCGATCGGCTTGCCCTTGGCATCGACCACGCGGGCCAGCGGATCGGTTTTCAAGCCACCGTTGGTGCCGATATCGCCCGGATAGATCGGCATGGCATAGAACGGTCCCTTGTCCAGCGGGCGCAGGCATGGGTTGGGCGCAACGCGCGGATCGCCGTACATCTTGTCATAGGCGGCCTCGCCCCGGTGGAAATCGGGGTCCTCGCCCTGGGCGGCGAAGCTGTTGAAGCGGCTGACGGTGGCTTCCAGCGCGGCGGGATCGACCCCCATGTCCTGCGCCAGTTCAGCGATCGTCCGGCCCTTCTTGAGGATCGTCTTGACCATGCCGTTCTGCGCCCAGTCGGGGACCAGCGGATAGAGCGGGCCGACCGGGTAATTGTGGCGATAGGTATGATCGAACACGAACCAGCTGGGGCTGGCATCCCCGTGCTCGCGCTGCTGGCGGGCCATCTGCTGGCCGACGATGTGATAGGACGCTGCTTCGTTGAGATAGCGTTGGCCCGACTGGTTGACCATGATGCAGCCCGGCAGGGCGCGTTCGATCGTGCACAGCCGCCCGCGATCCTCGCCCGGGACGTAGAACACCGGCGCGGCCCAGGCCGATTGCATATTCAAAGTTTCGGCGCCGGCCGTCTGGCCTGCGCGGATCGTATCACCGGTATTGCCGGCAGTCCCGCCCGAATACTGTGCGCTGGGATAAAGCGGGGCACTGGCATCGCGCATCGCCTGATTCTTGTCGAAGCCCCCGGCGGCCAGAACCACGCCCTTGCGCGCCTTTATCCGGATGACCTTGCCTTCGTGGCGCACCAGCGCCCCGGTGACCTTGCCCTTTTCACGGACCAGATCCTCCAGCGGGCTGCTTAACCACAGCGGCACGTTCTGTTCGTTGAGTGCCAGCCGCAGGCCGCCCGCCAGGGCATTGCCCAGGGTCAGGCGGCGGTCCTTGCGCGAGGTGAAGCGGAACGGCCAGTCAAGCCAGTAGCGCGCCAGGCTTTTGGCCAGGTGTAGCATCCAGCCCGGTGCGCGGAACAGCAGCAGGTAGGTCTCGTCAAAATGCCAGTTGAGATAGCCGAACAGCGATGCCGCGGGCGAGGCAAAGCGCAGGCTGCGCACATCCTTGCCCAGTCGCTTGCCGTCCAGCGGCAGCGGCATATGCGTGCGGAAGCCGGTGGGCGAGCCGCCGGGGTTTTCGGCATGGTAATCGGGATAGGGAAAGGCGTGGTATTCGATTTCGGTGTTCTGGCCCATCCAGCGCAGCATCTTGGCGGCATTGGTCACGAAAGCGCGGATGTTCTCGTCCGGCACATTGTCGGCCGACAGCGCGCGGACATAGGTGAAGGCATCATCGACATTGTCGTGGAAGCCGGCGGCGGCGGCCTGGTCGCTGGCCGGGATCCAGATCCCTGCCCCCGACGTGGCCGAAGTGCCGCCCCACAGGGCTTCCTTCTCGACGATCAGCACGTCGGCATGGTTCTTTGCCGCGACCAGCGCCGAGAGCATACCGCCCGCGCCCGATCCGACCACCAGGACATCGACTTCCTTATCCCATGCCATGCTCATCGGCTTGCCCCTCGTTGTCCTGGCCGCGCTGCGGTTTACGATGGAATATAGAGTTGGGCCGACTTGCCGCCATCGACCGGCAGCGCCACCCCGGTGATATAGCTGGCCGCGTCCGACAGCATGAAGACGATCGCTTCGGCCAGTTCATCGGGCTTGCCGCCGCGCCCCAGCGGGATCGCCCCGGCGGTCTTGGCGGCGAGTTCCGGGGCCTTTTCCGCAAAATCGAGCGTGGCGGCAGTGTTGACCTGGCCGGGCACGATTGCATTGACGCGCACGCCCAGCGGGGCGCCTTCCATCGCGGCCACGGCCGTGAACTGGATCAGCGCGGCCTTCGAGGCCGAATAGCTGGAATAGTTGGGCATGGCGCGGATCGCCGTGGTGGACGAGATGTTGACGATCGAGCCCTTGCCCTGCTTGCCCATGATCGCCATCGCCGCCTTGGTGCCGATGAACACGGCATCGGCATTGACCGCGAAATCCTTGCGCCAGTGGTCCAGCGTCAGGCGGCTGATCGGGGCGTAGTGGGTCGACATCGCATTGTTGACCAGCATATCGAGCCGCCCGTGGCGCGCGGCGACATCGTTGATCAATGCGGCGAAGGCGTCGAAATCGGTCACGTCAAGCTGCACGGCTTCGGCCTTGCCGCCTTCGGCTTCGATCTGCGCCTTGGCGGAATCAAGCATTTCCTGGCGGCGACCGCAGATTACGACCTGCGCCCCGCGCCGTGCCAGCAGCGCCGCCGTGGCAAGCCCGATGCCATCGCTGCCGCCGGTGACGATGGCAACCTGTCCGCTAAGATCCTGGCTCATGGCCTCTCCTGACTGTTGTTGACGTTTCGCCGCGCTGTGCGGCTGGAATCGAAACGCAATTGACGTAGTGTTGGGGTTTCTGTCAACCTAATGCGTAATTCATAAATCCATAAATTACGAATCTGCGTAGTAGCGAGGCTTAATGAGCAATCTTTCGGGTAAAGTGGCACTGGTTACCGGCGCAGGGCAAGGCGTGGGGCAGGGAATTGCACTGGCTTTGGCCGCGGCGGGCGCAGCCGTGGCGGTAACCGGGCGGACCCTGGCCAAGCTGGAGGCAACCTGCACCCTGATTGCCGAGCGTGGCGGTACGGCGCTGGCTGTGGCGGGCAACGTCAAGGACCCGGCCAGCCTGGCGGCGATGGTCGATTCTGCGGTGGCCGGGCTGGGCGGGCTCGATATCCTAGTTAACAATGCGCAGGAAGTGCCCAATGGCAAGCTGCTCGACGTGAGTGACGCGGCGTTCATGGCCGGGTTTGAATCCGGGCCGCTGGCCACGTTCCGGCTGATGAAGCTGGCGCACCCGCACATGGTGGCGCGCGGCGGCGGGGTGATTGTAAACCTCGCCTCCTCCGCCGGAATCCGCTGGGACATGACCGGTTACGGCGCTTATGCCGCCGTCAAGCAGGCGGTGCGCGCGCTGACCCGCGCGGGGGCGGCGGAATGGGGGCGTGCGGGAATTCGCGTGCTGACCATCGCACCCCATGCCGAAAGTCCGGGGTTGAAATGGTGGATCTCCAACAACCCGGAAGAAGCGGAAGCCTTCTTCCGCACCATTCCGCTGGGGCGGATCGGCCAGTTGGAAGAGGACATCGGCCGCGCCGTGGCCGCGCTGTGCGGGCCCGACATGGGCTACCTCACGGGCGCGACCATCCCGCTTGATGGCGGTCAGGCCAACTTCGACTGAGGCGTCCGAAATGGAAAAGATTATCTGCCTGCTGTGGCGCCGCGATGATGAAGACCCTGCCAGCTTCAATGCGCGCCTTTTGCGAGACTTGCCGCCGGTGCTGAATTCGGCCGGAGGGCGGTGCATCCGCGTCAACCTTGAGGACGAGGTGTCGGCGCGGGGCGCGCATTTGCGTCAGACGCGTGGTGCGCCTCAGCACGATGCGGTGGTGCAATTCTGGCTGCCTTCGGCCCACGTCTCGTTCCGCGCGGTCATAGATGCGGCGTTGACGGGGCTGTCGGCGAGGTGGGCCGGTTGGGTCGTGGCTGAGTCCACCATCATCTCCAACGTTGCCCATCCTGCCATCCCTGGCCAGCGCACATCCGGCTGGGCTCAAATGGCCTTTCTGACAATTCCGGATGGTATGTTTCATGCAGATTGGTTGGCGCGCTGGCAGGGTGACCATACCCAGGTGGCAATCGATACGCAGGCGAATTTCGAATATGTCCAGAACTTGGTGGTGCGGCCGCTGACGGCGGATGCGCCGCCCTATGCGGCGATTGTCGAGGAGTGCTTCCCCGAGGCTGCGCTCGATGATCCTGCGGTTTTCTTCGATGCCGCAGGTGATCCCGCGAAGCTCAAGGCCCATGTCGATCGCATGATGGAAAGCTGCGGCTGGTTCATCGATCAGGGGACTATCGACGTGATCCCCACCGGTCAGTACACTTTTTGAGGAGTGCGGCACTGCGCGATGGGTGGGCGCATGGCGTGGCGCGGCGACGAATGCGTAGATAATTGATGTTTGTAATTCGCAAAACATCGATTATCCTAAAAATAAGCGCGCTAATGCGTCGAATCGAGGGAGATGAAGTCGTGGCGGCAAAGGTCGCGCTCGTAACTGGAGCGAGCAGGGGGGCAGGGCGCGGTATCGCGCGCGGCTTTGGAGAGCTGGGATATACCGTCTACGTTACCGGGCGCACGGTTTCGCCAGGTGATGCCAAGGGCTGGGATGGCTCGGTTCTGCCAGGCACGGTCGCGGAAACGGCGGCCGAAGTCACGGCTGCCGGAGGCAAGGGCATTGCCGTGATGTGCGATCATTCGGATGACGCGCAGGTCGCCGCCCTGTTTGCGCAGATTGAGCGGGAACAAGGCCGACTTGATGTCCTTGTCAACAATGCGACCTACATTCACCATCAACTGATCGAAAAGAAGCCGTTCTGGGAAAAGGATCTGGCGGCGGTCACCATCCTCGATGTCGGGCTGCGTTCGGCCTATGTTGCCAGCTGGTACGCGGCGCGGATGATGGTCAAGCAGGGTGGCGGAACGATCGCCTTTGGTTCCTCGTTCGGTGGTTCGTGCTATATGCACGGCCCGGCCTATGGCGCGCAGAAAGCTGGAGTGGACAAGTTCGCCCACGACATGGAGCATGACCTGCGCGGCACGGGCGTGGTCGCGGTCTCGATCTGGATGGGGCCGCTGGTTACCGAGCGTTCGCTGATCGCGCGCGAAACCAATCCGGAGCAGTACGAAGGTTTCATTGAAACCGCCGAGAATCCGGAATTCACCGCCCACATCATCGATGCGATCGACAAGGCGCCCAATCGGGACGATCTTTCCGGCCAGACCCTGGTCGGGGCGGAAATCGCTGCCGAGCTGGGGGTCACGGATCGTGGCAATGTGCGCCCGTCCTACCGCGAGATGCTGGGCAGCCCCCGCCCCAAGAACCCGGCGGCGGTGTACTGACATGGCCAGCCAGTTCCACCTTGCCGATCTGTTCGAAACCGTCGCGGCGACCGTGCCCGACCGGATCGCGGTGATCTCGGATTCCCGCATCGACACTTACGCCCAGCTCAACCAGCGGACCGAAGGGCTGGCTGCCGGGCTGGCCGCGCAAGGGGTCAAGCGTGGGGACAGCGTTGGCCTTTACCTGATGAACAGCGCCGAGCATCTCGAAGCCCTGATCGCCACGATCAAGCTGGGGGCGGTGCCGTTCAACGTGAATTACCGCTATCGCGCCGAGGAACTGCGCTATCTGTTCGACAACGCCGGGGCGACCGCGATCTTCCATGGCGCGGAGTTCAGCGACATTGTCCGCTCGCTGCGAGCAGACCTGCCCGCACTCAAGCTGGCGGTCGCGGTGGCTGACGGCAGTGACAGCGACATTTCGGGCTCGCTCGCCTTTGAGGATCTGGTCGCGACGCTGCCTGCCGGGCCTTATGAGCGACATGAAGATGATATCATCCTGACCTATACTGGCGGCACCACCGGCATGCCCAAGGGCGTGATGTGGCCGCACAAGGCCTTTCTGTTCGCCTGCGCGGGCGGGGCGGGCTATTTCAACCCGCTTGGACCGCTCGACCGGCCCGAGGGCATCGCCGAGCGCGCGGCCCAGGGCTATCCGCTCAAGATGTTTCCGCTCGCCCCACTGATGCACGCGGCGGCGATCTGGGCAACCTGGTCGGGCCTGCTCAACGGGGTGACGATCGTGCTGGACGAAGCGCGCAGCTATGATCCGGTGGCCGTGCTCGACAAGATCGAGCGGCTGGGCGTCAATATTGTTCAGATTGTGGGCGATGCCATGGCGATCCCGATCCGTGATGCACTGAACGCCAATCCGGGGCGCTGGAATCTTGCTGCCCTGGTCAACTTCGGTTCGGGTGGGGCGGTGTTCTCTGCCCACGTGAAAGACGATATCCGTGCGCATCTGCCCGATAGCTGCAATGTCAGCGACGGGATGGGTTCGTCCGAAACCGGAATTTCTGGCCAGGCCTCGGCCAGCAGCGACGGGGTCATGCGCCTGCCGGTCAGCGATGCCCAGCAGGTCGTGGTTGATGATCGCCTGGCGCGGGTGGGGGAAACCGGGCTGATTGCGCGATCGGGCCACACCCCGGTGGGCTACTTTGGCGATCCGGTGAAGACGGCGGAAACCTTCCGCATGATTGGCGGGCGGTTGTGGGCCGTGTCGGGCGATGCCGGGCGGCTCGATGATGATGGTATGATCACCATGTTCGGGCGCGGATCGACCTGCATTAACACCGGCGGCGAGAAGGTCTTTCCGGAAGAGGTCGAGGAAGCCCTGAGGGCCCATCCGGCGGTGTTCGACGCGGTGGTGGCGGGCCAGAAAGACGATCGCTGGGGTGAGCGCGTGATTGGCATCGTTTCGCTGCGCCAGGGCGCGGCGCAGCCCGATCTGGGCGAGGTTCGCACGTTCTTGGCGGATCGGCTGGCGGGCTACAAGGTGCCCAAGGCGCTGGTATGGGTCGATGCGGTTCGGCGGTCTCCGGCAGGCAAGCAGGACTATCGCTGGGCCAAGGACGTGGCGGGGCGCGCGCAATGAGCCAGATCGATCCCGTTTTCGCTGCCGTTACGGCACCCGGCACGCCGTTTGAGATTGCCGAGCGCGATGGGCTGCGCCAGTTCGTCAACGCGGCATCCGATCTCAACCTGATGATCGAATCTGCCCGGCGGCACGGCGACAAGACCTTCCTGGTCGATTTTTCGTCCAGCGGCGAAGAACGGCGGTTGTCGTTCGAACAGGTCTTTGCCTGGCGTGACCAGTTGGTGCCGATGCTGCATATCGCGCGCGGCGACCGCGTGGCGATCTGTATGCGCAACCGCGCCGAATGGATGGTTGCCTTCCTGGCGGTCATGAAGGCGGGCGGCGTGGCCGCGCTGCTTAACAGTCGAGGCTCGCCGGCCGAGCTGGTCGCCATGCTCGACGACGTGACCCCGACGCTGGTCCTGGCCGACAGCCAGCGCGCCGCCTTGATCCGCGAAGGCGGCTTTTCCGGGCGGATGCTCGACCTGACCCGCCCGTTCGCAGATCAGGAGATCGATCGCCGCGCGCACGAGGTACAGCCCGATCCGGGCGTGGCCCGGCCCGAAGATCCCTGTGCGATCTTGTTCACCTCCGGCACTACCGGGCGGGTCAAGGGTGCTGTGCTGACCCATCGCAGCCTGATCACCGGGCTGATGGCCACCCAGTTGACCGGGGTGATGGTGCTGCACAACATGGCGCGGGATCACGGCATCGCGGTCGATACGATCCTGGCGAACCTGCCACAGCAGGCCGCCTTGCTCGTCTATCCGCTGTTTCACGTTTCGGGACTGGGGTCGGCGTTCCTTTCGCCGTTGTTCGCGGGATCGAAGGTGGTGATCATGCGGCGCTGGGATGCTGCCGAGGCAATTCGCCTGATCGCGCATGAGCAGATTACCCAGTTTTCGGCCGTGCCCACCATGCTTTGGGATATGCTGCACAAGGCCAAGCTGGGTACGGCAGACATATCCTCGCTGCGCAACGTGGCATCGGGGGGGCAGGCCCTTCCGGTCAACCTGCTCGACGAGATCCGCAGCGCCTGTCCGCAGGCCGTGATGGGGACGGGCTATGGCATGACCGAATGTTCGGGTGCGATTGCGCAAGCCGTTGGCGAAGATTTCATTCGCAACCGGGCTTCGGCCGGACGCGTTTTGCAACTGGCCGATGTCCGCACGGTTTCGCCTGATGGCGCGATGACCAAGCCGGGCGAAAGCGGCGAGATCCAGGTGCGCGGAGCCATGGTCATGCAGGGCTACTGGAACCGGCCCGAGGAAACCGCCGCGGCCTTTACCGCCGATGGCTGGCTGCGCACCGGCGATGTCGGCTATGTCGATCCGGAAGGCTATGTGTTCATCGTTGACCGGGTCAAGGACATGGTCATTTCCGGCGGCGAGAACATCTATTGTGCCGAGGTCGAGCGGACCATGGGCGAAATGCCCGGCGTGGTCGAATGCGCCGCCTTTGGCATCCCTGACGAGCGGCTGGGTGAACTGCTGGTGGCCATCGTGGTCGGCCAGGGGCTGGACGAGACTGGGGTCAAGGACTGGGTGGGCGAACGGCTGGCGCGTTACAAGGCGCCGGGCCGGGTGTTGTTCGTCCCGCAGCCGCTGCCGCGCAACGACGTGGGAAAAATCAACAAGGTGGCGCTGCGTGCCGCCTGGTCAACGCTATCCGGAGACAAGTGACATGGGCGTGCCCAAGGACATCAAGATCATCGACTGTATGCTGGGCATTCCCGAAGCGGAAGATCGTTCGGACTGGTTCACCGCATTCCGTCCGCTGATCAAGGACGAGCAGACCCTGCAGCAATTCTCGATGCCGGCGCAGTATATGTTCAAGGACGTGCCGCAAACCGGCCATGCCGACGACTACGTGAAATGGACCGTCGAGCAGATGGACAAGCACGGGATCGACAAGGCGCTGGTCGGCTGGAACGACAACGCGACGTCGCGCCGCGCCAAGGACCTCTATCCCGACCGGTTCTTCTTCGACCTGCCTTGCGATCCCAACAAGGGGATGGAGGAAGTGCGCCGGATCAAGCGGATCCATGCCGAAGTCGGCCTGTCGGCGATCAGCGTGTTCCCGGCCGGGACGCTGCCGCAGGTGGCGATCAACCACAAGTATATGTTCCCGCTCTATGCCTGCGCGGTCGAACTGGACATTCCAATTCTGCTCAACGTCGGCATTCCCGGTCCGCGTATCCCGATGGAGACCCAGAAGGTCGAGCATCTGGATGAGGTCTGCTGGTTCTTCCCCGACCTCAAGATCGTGATGCGTCACGGCGCTGAGCCGTGGGAAGCCCTGGCGGTGAAGCTGATGCTCAAGTGGCCGAACCTCTACTATTCGACCAGCGCCTTTGCTCCCAAGCACTACCCCAAGGCGATCATCGACTATGCCAACACGCGCGGCGCCGAAAAGGTGATCTACGCCGGCTATTTCCCGATGGGCCTCAGCCTCGACCGGATCATGAGCGACATGGAAAACGTGCCCTTCAAGGATGAAGTGTGGCCCAAATTCCTGCGCGAAAATGCGGCCCGCGTGTTCAAGCTCTGATCTGAAAAACAAAATGTACGCCGGACTTCCGGGGAGAAAATAATGACGAATTCCGCGACTGATGCGCGTACTGCCCCGGTGGCGGTGTGGCAGCTACTCGAAAGCCTCAAGGGGCAGGACCTGATCGACTGGCGACTGGCCCCGGTGACGGGGCGGGCCTCGGTTGCGGAGCGCAACATGGATATCGGTTTCCCGTTCGGGTGGTATCCGATCGAACTGTCGACCAGTCTTGCCGTGGGCGAGGTCAAGCCGCTGCGCTATTTTGCGCGCGATCTGGCGATGTGGCGCGGCGAAGACGGCCAGGTCCGGATCATCGATGCCTATTGCAAGCATCTGGGTGCGCACATGGGGCACGGCGGCAAGGTTCACGGCAACCTGCTGGAATGCCCGTTCCACGCCTGGCGCTATGACGGGCAGGAAGGCGCGGTCAAGGAAATCCCCTATGCCAAGGCGATTCCGCCGCAGGTCAAGCGCAAGTGCACCCGCACCTACCCTGTGACCGAGGCCAATCGCTGGATCTGGATGTGGTATCATCCCGAGGGCGTGGATCCCCTGTTCGAGGTGGCACATCTTCCAGAATGTTCGGACCCGGAATGGACCGATTTCGAAGTCCATGAATGGAACGTCTGGGGCAATGTCCAAAACATGGCTGAGAACGGCGTCGATGTGGCGCACTTCCGCTACATTCACGGCACGGCCAATGTGCCGCTGGGCGAACTGCGCTGGGGTGAATGGGGCCGGGGTGCCGATGTCCGCGCCAAGATGGGGACCCCCTGGGGCGAAGTTGATGGCTGCATCAGCTATGACACGATGGGCCCGGGGCAAAGCTGGACCCGCTTCACCGGCATTTCCGAAACCCTGCTGATGGCTTGTATCGTGCCGGTTGAGCTTGATCATTGCCACACCCGGTTCTGCTTTGCCCAGCCCAAGGCTCAGGCTGAGGGCGAGCGTGCCGGCGTGGCACGTGCAATCATCCGTGATATCTGCAAGCAGTACGATCAGGACAAGGTGGTCTGGGATCGCCAGAAGTTCGAACCCAATCCGATCATCTGCGATGGCGACGGTCCCATCCCGCAGTTCCGCAAGTTCTACTCGCGGTACTACGTGCAGGCGCAGGGCTGAGCGCGGTGGCAACGCGGCGTGATGTGGTTGCGGGCGGCTTTGCTGCCGCAGCGATTGGCCTGACGGGGACGGCCCGGGCTGCGGCGCAGGCAGCGCCTGTCGGCTCTGACCTGATGACGAGCTATGATGCGCTGGGTCTGGCGCGGCTGGTGCGCGAACGGCAGGTGTCGCCAACCGAATTGCTCGATGCCGCCATCGCCAAAGCCGAGGCGCTCAATCCGCGTTTCAACTTCATCGCGCAGCGGCACTATGACTATGCCCGTGCCGCCATCGCCCGCGGCTTGCCCAAAGGGCCGTTTACTGGCGTGCCGTGGCTGCTCAAGGATCTGAATACCTATATCGCGGGCGAACTGACCGAGGGGGGGAGCCGCTTTTACAAGGGCTACCGCGCCGAGGTTACGTCTGAACTGGTCAAGCGGGTCGAGAAGGCCGGTTTCGCCATATTCGGCAAGACCACCACGCCCGAAATGGGGCTCACGGGGACCACCGAAAACAAGCTGACCGGCGATACCCGCAATCCGTGGAGCGCCACTCATATCGCCGGCGGTTCGTCGGGCGGGGCGGCAGCGGCAGTGGCCGCTGGGGTCTTGCCTGCCGCCCATGCGACCGATGGGGGCGGATCGATCCGCATTCCTGCATCATGCTGCGGCCTGTTCGGGCTCAAGCCCAGCCGGGGCCGGATCCCGATGGGGCCGCTGCGCACCGAGGGTTGGGGCGGGTTGTCCTCGCACCACGCCGTGACCTGGAGCGTGCGCGACAGCGCCGCGATCATGGATGCAACCCACGGGCCGGAGCTTGGCTCGCGGTATGGAGTGCAGGCGCCTGGCGAAGGGTTCTTGGCCCAGGTTGGCAGGCATCCCGGCAAGCTGCGCATTGCGCTGATGCTGGATTCGCCCTCGGGTAGCCCCATCGATCCCGAATGCCGGGCGGCAGCCCAGGCCGCTGCTGCGCTGTGCGAACGGTTGGGGCATCATGTCGAAGTCGCGCAGCCCAAGTGGGATACGGGCGCCGTGGGCATGGCGGCCTTTGTTCTGATCGCGGCCTCGGTTGCCGCTGACGTTACCGATCGGGCCAAGCTGACCGGGATAACGCCTGGCCCCGATGTCCTGGAAACCATCCCGCTGGCTTTTGTTGAATTCGGCAAGCGTGCAACCGGCATGGACTATGCCCGCGCCAACAACACCATGCAGCAGCTGGCCTTTGCCGTGGCGCAGTTCATGCAGAACTATGACTTGATCCTGGCTCCGACCGTGGCGGCTCCGCCGCTGGAACTGGGACGGATCAACCTGACCCCGGATTGCGATTTCCAGCAATGGGGGCAGCGCGCAGCGGTATTTTCACCGTTCACGCAAATGGCCAACCTTACGGGGCAACCCAGTATGTCGGTGCCGCTGGCGCAATCAGGGGCGGGATTGCCGATCGGGGTGATGTTCACCGCTCGGTTTGGCGATGAGGCCACGCTTTTCCGGCTGGCCGGGCAATTGGAACGCGCCGCCCCCTGGTTTGGCCATCGCCCGCCGCTGGGCTAACCCAACGCTTGAGAGGACCGCGATGATGGATGATGCAACCTGGAACGCGCTGGCAGGCCCAGCCGGGCTGCTGGGCCTGATCGGGCTGGCGGGCCTGGCGGGGATCCGCACCCCTTGCGACAAGGACCGGGCTGGCGGCGCGGTGCGCCTGCTTGGCCTGCTGGGCTTGGGCGGTCTTGCCGGGTTCTGGATCGACGGCGCGGGCGCGATGGGCGCGGCGGGCGCGCTGGGGCTGTGGAACCACCAGAGCCCCCGCCTTGCCGCATGGGGCCGGGCAGGTTGGGCTTTCCCGGTCGGCGCGATTTTTCTGGCGCATCACTACTTCGGTTGAGCGATGCGCGGGTGGGCGTTACTCCCCCAGATCTGGCGTCCAGGCGACTCCGTTGATGTGCGCCCCGCCATCGACGAATAGGGTGTTGCCGGTGACATACCGGGCATCGTCGCTAGCCAGGAACAGGGCCGCGCCGCCGATGTCGGCTTCCGGATCACCCATTCGTCCCATCGGGTTGGCGGCTTCGATCCGCTCGATCATCCCCGGTTGCTGGGCCATGATCCGCCGCGCCGAGGCCGACAGTGCCGCGGGGCAGATCACGTTGCAACAGATGCCATAGCGCGCCCATTCGCGGGCGGCGGTGCGGGTCAGCGCCCGCAGCGCTTCCTTGGCCAGGTTGTAATCGGTGCTGCCCATGTGGGCGTTGACCCCGTTGAGCGAGGCCATGTTGATGATCCGCCCCCAGCCTTGCGCGCGCATATGCGGAAAGGCTGCGGTCATGGTCCAGTGCGCCGCATAGGGGCCCATTCGCAGGGCCGTGTCGATCTGCGCATCGGTCTTGTTCTCGAAGCGGGCAACGCCGCTCCCGCGCCAGGCGTTGTTGACCAGAATGTCGACCGGGCCGGCATCCTGCATCAGCGCGGCGACGCTGGACTTGTCGGTGACGTCTGCCGGGAGGAACCGTGCAATGCCGCCTCGGGCCGTGATATCGGCGGCGCAAGCAGTGCCGCTTTCCGCATCGAAATCCGCCACGATAATCGCGGCGCCTTCGGCAGCGAATCGCTGGGCTAGTCCCTTGCCGATGCCGTCGCCGGAACCAGTAATCAGGGCGGTGCGCCCTGCTAGCCTGTCACTCATTGCGATTCTCCCCTATGGTCTCGCTCAAAATGGGTTTATTGCGCAAAGAGCAAAGGTCAAATTGGTTTTGACAGTTGTTTGCGTATAAAATAGGCAAATATGTAACGCAAAATTCGATGGAGATGGTGATGCGCGGATTGCAGGGCAAAGTAGGCGTGGTGGCTGGCGGTGGGCGCGGAATTGGCGCGGCTACGGCTCGGCGGCTTGCCGAAGAAGGTGCCTGCGTGGTGATCGGCGATATTACCGAAGCCTGGGCGATCGAAACGGCCGATGCGATCCGCGCGGCTGGCGGCAAGGCGATCGGGGTGCATCTTGATGGCACCAAGGCGGCCTCCCAGGAGGCGATCGTCAAGGCGGCGCTTGGAGAATTCGGCGGGCTCGATTTCTATCATTCCAACCTTGCAGGCGGGACCGAAGGCGATATCGATGCGTTGCACTGCACCGAAGAGGTGCTGGATCGCTCGTTCGCGATCAACGCCAAAAGCCATATGTTCGCAACCCAGGCGGCACTCCCGGTGATGCTGGAGCGTGGCGGCGGGGCGATGATCTATACCTCGTCGGGGGCTGCGACCGGCGGAAACCCGTTCCAGGTCGCCTATCCCATGACCAAGAATGCCATCCATGCGCTGGTGCGCCACGTGGCTGCCAAATATGGCAAGCAGGGCATTCGCGCCAACGGGATCAGCCCAGGTGTGGTGATGACCGAAGCGGTCGCCCAGCACCTGACCCCGGAATATGTCGAGGCCACGCTGAAGACCGTGCCGCACACCCGCCTTGGCAAGCCGGAAGATATCGCCGCCGCGGTGGCGTTCCTGGCTTCTGAGGACGGGCAGTGGGTGAACGGGCAGGTCTGGCACGTAAACGGCGGCCTCATCAAGCGGGATTGATGGTGTCTCGCCCCTTTGCCGCGCCGCAAGAGCTTCATGATCTTGCGTTCCGCTATGGGCTTGCGGTCGATAGCCGCGACCCGGTGATGCTGGCGTCGGTATTTACCGTCGACGGGGTGATGCGCGGATTGGGGCAGGCCGAGGCCCGCTATGCCGGTGCAGAGGGCTGCGCGGCGATGATCGAGCAAGTGCGGGCAAGTTTCGAGGAGACCCAGCACAATGTCTTCAACCAGACCTTTGATCAGGCCGATGATGGAACAATCACCGGGCTGACCACCGGTGTTGCCAGCCATATTTTGCCCGGCGAAGCGGACGGGGCGGAGCTTGCCTTGCTGGATTTCGCAATGCGCTATCACAATCGCTATGCGATGGAGGACGGCCGCTGGAAGTTTGCCGAGCGCCAACTGGAAGTGGTCTGGGTAGAGCGGCGCAGGGTCATGAGGTTCAGTCCGGCGATGCTTGGACGCGAACTGCGCGGATTTTGAATGGTGGATTGATTGGGGCTATTCCCTGCTAAGAGTTGACGTGGCTGAAAATTGGGGGTTTTGCCGGGGTATGAGCGAAGATTTTTCGATCGACGACATTGACCGCGCGATTGTTGAGCAACTGCGCGTCAATGGGCGGGCAACCAACCAGCAGATCGCCAATCGCCTTGGGCTGACCGCGGCGACCGTTTCAGCCCGGATTCGCCGGATGGAAGAAGCTGACAAGCTGCGCGTGGTCGCCGTTTCGGATTTTTCGGCTCATGGGTACAACGTGCTGATGGAAGTGGCGATCGAGGTTGATGGCCGCCCGGCGGCTGAAGTGGCCGAGGAGCTGACGGCATTCCCGGAAGTCTTCGCGGCGCATCTGGTCACAGGGCGTTATGATATCGATATGCTGGTGGTGCTGCGCGATTTCGATGATCTTGCAGGTGTGTTGTTGAACAAGTTTTCGAAGGTCCGCGGGATCCGTTCGATGGTCCCGGCTGTCGCGGTCGACGTGATCAAGTACAAGTTCGACGTTGCGCCGATCGAAGCTCGGGAGGATGCATGACCTCGCCGCAACTTGATGACCTGGATCGTCAGCTGATCGAGGTTTTGGCCCGCGATGCCCGCGTGTCGAACCGCAAGATCGCGGTAGACCTTGGGGTGACCGAAGGCACGGTGCGCGGCCGGATCAAGCGGTTGCAGCAGGAAGGCCTGATCTCGTTCACCGCGATCACCAGCTTTGGGCTGGCGGATTCGGCGCGGATGGCCTTCATTGGCGTCCAGGCTGAATTCAGCGAGGTGCGTGAAGTGGGGCGCCGGATCGCGGAGCTGCCGTCGGTCAACGCGGTGATGATCACCATGGGGCGCTTCAATATTCTGGCGATCTGCCTGTTCAATACGCTCGACAACCTGCACGAACTGGCATCCAATCAGATCCTCGCGATCCCCGGGGTGCATCATGTCGAAACCTCGATCGCGGTAAAGACGGTGAAGTACAACGCGCGAGTCGTGCGGATCACCGAGGCCGATGCCTCCGAACTGGACGGTGACGCGGAGTAATGAAATGATGCGTAACTATGGGCCAATCAAATTACGCATAGATTGCTGAAATTCTGAATTTCAGCGTAAATTACGCAAATCTGTTGCGAAGGCTCTGCGCTTTGCGCTATTGATTCTTCAACAAGGCATTGGGGAGAATTTATGGCTACGACCGCAGACTATGGGCTGGGCGAGTTCACCTATCCGCGCGGCTGGTTCATGGTTGCCGGCTCCGAAGAGGTTGGCACCGCGCCGATCGCCGTGCGCTATTTCGGCCAGGACATGGTGATCTATCGTGGTGGGCAGAGTGGCAAGGCCTTCCTGGTCGAGGCCTATTGCCCGCACATGGGCACCCACCTGGCGCGCAACACCACCTCCTACGTGATCAAGGATGCCGAGCACGTCGAGGGCGACAACATTCGCTGCCCCTATCACGGCTGGCGGTTTGGCCCGGACGGCAAG